>CAZNXI010000070.1:0-13860 GCA_964577005.1 uncultured Rheinheimera sp. | reverse complement strand
TGAAAAATGGCGATTTGAGGTTTTAAGAAAACGGGTGTTTGAGCGATTCGACGCTAGCGAATCGCGAGTTACGTTTTCGCCTCAAATCGGTATTTTTCCAGCGGGCTTTCGAGCGGAATCGGGTTGACTTTTCTTTGGATACTTTCTTTTGGCAAGGCAAAAGAAAGTATCTCGCCAAAGGCGAAATCTTTTCGAAGCGGTGCAACCGCAGAAGCAAAAATGATGCTAGCAAACAAGTTATGCGCAGGATAAATGAACGCTTTTGCACCATTGTTTTGCTATAACTCACTCAAGGGCTATGTCAGGTTCTCGCTTTGCTGGCAACCAAATAGTAGGTTACGCCTAGGGCGAGGACGACAACGCCGATAGCAAAGACATATTCGGCAGCAATGGTAGTAAAATCGAGTACTATGACTTTGCGGGCGATAGCCATTAATGCTGTGGCGATAACCAGCTTTACGTGAATTACATCATCGCGCAGGTATAAGGTGATATTTGCAAATATTTCAATGGCAATCAGTACCGCGAGGAAGGACGCGAATACCGCAAAAATATCATTAAGCTCCAGCAAAAAGTGCGGGGGGCTAGCCAATTTTTCGTATAGCACCAACCCCACATCTAGGATGCAAAGAATAATCACTAGCACCATCATGACAGCCAGTAGCCGAATACAATGTCCAATAACCCCATTCAATTTGGCAATTAACTTATCACTCTCATGTGGCCTTAGGTGATTGTCTGCTTTTTGCTGTTCTTGCATTGAGGCTATTCCCGTTTTGGCATCTTGCAAGGATTATACTAAGTAACGCTTTTGTTACTTTTGTTCTAGCGCAAAGAATAGTCTGGTCACTATGGCAACTATCAGTCGAGGATTACATGGCTCACTAGCTTACTACCGTGACTTAAATTATCGTGTAGCGGGCAGCGCTGGCATACTTCATCCAAAAACTGTGCTTTTTGCTCGTCACTTAGGTCGGCATCGATTTTGGCGCTAATACGAATTTCGGTAAAACCGACTCGATCCTCGCTGGGTTTGCCCATTAAGCCTGCTGGGTTGTAGTCGCCTTCCACGGTGATTTGCATGCCGTGCAGAGCAATTTTTTGCTGAAAAGCCACAATGCGGCCAATAGTGCCTATACAGCCGCCTACGGCAAATAACAACATTTGCAGTGGCGTGGGGCCGGTGCCAGTGCCTTTGGCGGCGGTGGGTTGGTCGATAAATACGGTATGGTCGTCAATATTGGCTTGAATCGCAAAGCCGTCTGCCATAGTGGCGTTAACGCTCACGGTTTTTAGGTTGCTCATAACATGGCTCCTTTAATTAGGTTTAGCTAATTTAAAGGAGCTTACATCTTTGCGCACTGCGCTAGATCAAGTTTTTAGACGCTAGCGTTTTTAAAAAAACCTCGACCAAGCAAAGAATACGCTCCAACCCCCATCACGATCGGGAAGCGGGCTTTGGCTAATGCTGCTTATCGCGCTCATCAAAACCGGCAAAGCGTGGTGCAAGTTTGGCACTAAACCTAATAGAACCTTGCTTGAAAAATGTGTAGCTGACAAAACGGCCATATATCGATAATTTTTCGCCGCGATAGCTCAGCCTTGGTAATAAGAATAGGGTGAGTTAAGTCGATACAGCTAAAAGTAAAGTACTGTTTTGCCCTTGCATGCGATCAGTTGGATTAGTGTGATATTAAAAAAAGTGTTCAATTGACTGCCGCTATTCACATTATTAGATTATGCTTAAAAAACAATAACAACACGAAGGAATGATCTATGCGCGAACTTATTGCCAAGGCAACCAATTTACCCGCAGTACCAAAAGTTTTGCAGGAGCTAATGGCTGGGTTTGAAAGTAACAGTGTGAATGGTGAGCGACTTGCTGCGTTACTGGCGAATGATCTTGCTATTACGGCTAAGGTGTTACGCCTGGCTAATTCAGCCAAGTTCGGTGGTAACCGCAAAATTGGCTCAGTAAAAGACGCCGTGCTGGTACTGGGTACTGATACCTTACGCACTTTGGTACTCTCTTTAAGTTTATCCGGTAGCTTTAAGCCGATACCCGGTTTTGATTTAAATGCTTATTGGCGTTACTCCTTTCGGATGGCTAACCGCTGTAAATACATGGCGAGGTTACTGCCAGGCGTCGATGCCGAAATGGCCTATACCTGTGGGTTATTACATGGCATTGGCGAGTATCTTATCCATATTGTTAAACCGGAACAGGCAGCGCTGATTGAGCAAGAAGTGGCGATGGGCAACCGGCGTCGTGAAACTGAGATGAAGCATCTGGGTTTTGATTTTACCCAAGCTGGCGCTGAACTCGCGCGTTTTTGGCATTTCCCCGAAGCCATTGCTTTAGCGATTGAACATCAATATACCCCAGTTTATAACGGCAAACTTGATCCCTATGCCGCCTTGATTATGTTTGGGCGTTACTTGCTTGAGCATGAGAATGCGGTAAAAGAGGGCCGTCACGAACTCTTCCCAGTAAAACTGGCGCATGCGTTACAGTTAAAATTAGAAGATACCTATAAGTATATTGCAGAAATGCCTGATGTAGATGCCGGCATAGATGAGATGCTAAGTTAGGGATACGACAGCACCCCGGGAACACTGCCCGGGGTTTAAAACTTAAATGCTACTTACCCAATCCGGTAAAAATTCGATAGCCCATAGCTCTAACACTTTGTCAAAACCGCTAAAAATCATCAGCGCAATTAACAACAAAGCATAGCCAAGCAGTTTGCGGCCAAATTTACCTGAGGTGCGCAGTTTCGATAGTTTTACCCCTGCCGCATAACCAATGGCGACTAACGGTAAAGCGGTGCCTAGGCCAAAAGCTAACATAACGGTAAATGACATCAGCATGCTTTGCCCGGTCGAGGCTAAGGCAATGGCAGCGCCCAAGGTTGGCCCAACGCAGGGTAGCCATACCAGCCCTAGCGAGCTTCCTACTACAAACTGAAATGCCGGATGATCAGTATTTTCGGTCACTTGCCCGCCAGAAGGTAAGCGACTGGTTAAGCGTGATAGCAACATCGAAAACTGCTGATTTAACCAATCAATACTCAAAACCAAACCCATGGCTAACATAAAATATGCCGCAAAGGTGCGCATAATCTCTGGCCCTAAACCGGCGCTGAGTAAGAGATAGGTCAGTAAAGAGCCACCTATAGCAAAGGTTAATGCCAAGCCTGCCGCTAAAAACCATACTCCGGTGCGCGAGGCGCGCATTGCCGAAGCGGTAACCGCAGGGATCATCGGTAGCACACAGGGTGATAGCAGGCTAAGTAAGCCTGCTAACAGTGCTAAGGGAATAGCGGTAAATTCCATAACTAGTTGGCGCTATTGTCGTGGGCGGCTAAGGCAGTAAATAAAGCTTTTTGCTTAGTTTGTGCCACGGTTAACCATAATTGTTCGGTACCACGGTATAGCACTAAGGTAGATTGCCGCGGTGCTTTAAAATAGGTTACCCACTCTTTTTGGTTGTCAAAATCTACTTCCAGCACCAGCAATTCACTTTCTGGGGTAACCGAAAAATAATCATTTAATACGGTATGTTGCTTGCGGCAGGTCGGGCACCATGGCGCGTAGACATCAATCAGAATCAACTTGCCATCAGCTTGTGCTTGGCGAAAAACCTCTTCTGTAAAGGGCTGTTTATGTTTTGCTAAGTGCTCTGTTGAAGCAGTTGCTGGGTTAAAGAGGAAAATCGCGCCGAGAATGGCCAGTACAGACAATGCACCGCTAAATAATAATTTCATGTGAACCTCGTTAGTTAATAAAAACGAGTCCAGTGTAAAGCGAGGGGGTAAACAGGGCATCAGCCAGAACAACGGCGCTATCAACCAAAACACCGGTGTTAGGTTAAGTATGATTTTAAGCGACAAGATTTTTTTATAGTGATATCAGCTGGTCAGTGCGAGCGCCTGCTTAGCTCTGGCTGCTGCGATATTCGCCGGGTGAAATGCCGTGTTGTTGTTTAAAAAAGCGGATAAAGGCGGTAGCCGACTGATAACCCACAGCGTCGGCAATATGATCTAAACTGTGCTCGCTATGGATCAGCAAGTAGCGGCTTTTTTGCAGGCGCAATTGGTCTAATAACGATTTCGCTGTCATGCCCATAATTTTATGGCAGCGTTCGGCAAAAGCGCTTTTTGATAAATAGGCTAGCTCTGCCATATTCTCTACCGTCCAATTGGCTTCTGGTTTATCCATTACGGCCAACATTACACGTCGTAATGCTGGATCTTGCAATGCTGCCAGTAAGCCTTGGCTGATATTTTCATCGGTAAGTACCTGACGCAGTAAATGCAGTACAACGACATCACTTAAGCGGCTAATTGCCGCTTGGTAACCCGGCTGGCGCAGCGCGGCTTCTTCTTGGATCAATGCGACCAGTGGTGCTAAACGCCCCGATTGCTGGTTTGCGGGTAAGTGAATATAGTCGGGCATAATTTGCAAGACGTTCGCCGTTAGCGGGGAGTGAATGGCAATGTCGTAGCAGACTAAGCCGCGTTCAATATGTTCAGGCACGCAGAAGTTTTGCAATGTTACCGGCGTGCTTTGCGCGGTAACCGGCTGATCGCTGAGCCAATGGCGTAAACCATGGCTAAAAAAGATCGCATCACCGGCATGCAGTTGTATTTGCTCGGACAGGCGTCCTGGGATCGCCATCCATAGGCTGCCTTGCGTCACAATATGTAAAGCCGCCTTATCAGATTTATCACTGAGCAAGTTCCAGTTATCACAAAAACCTGATTCAAAATGCAACGCCGATCCAAATGCCAGCTGGGCTAACAGCTGATCTAAGGCTTCCGGTGTTTCGGTTGATAAGGGCGTTGTTTTGGTCATTGTGGGTTATTTTCCAGCTTTGTACACTTATTCAGTAAGTTAGTCTAAGGTTTATCAAAGGCGTTGCAAAGTATCAGTTGCCAAAAGGGCTTATTGTCACTTGCACCGTCTATCTTTGCAGCAATTGCTCTCGCTTAACAAGGGTTAAAACATGCTAAAGCCAATTCTGGCGGAAAATCGCCTGCAATTAGCCTTTATAGACACAATTTTACAGCAGGTAAATACTGTTGATTACCAACAAGAGTTTCCTCTTGCCGGTGCGCCAAGTATTGGTAAGCATATTCGACATCTGCTTGGGCATTATGCGCAATTACAACAGGCCATAAGCACAGGTGAAGTAGATTATCGGATGCGGCAACGAGACCGGCTAGTGGAAACTAACCCCTTGGCGGCGCTGGGCTTGCTACAGCAGCAGCTGGATTGGCTGGAACGCTTAGCGCAGCTAAATACTAACCCTCATTTGCGCTATCAGTGTGCGGAAGGCGAGGGAACAACCAGTTTATTGCGTGAACTGGATTTTGTTGCCAGCCATACAGTGCATCATCTGGCGTTATTAAAAATCTTGTTACAGCAGCTGGGTTATCTCTTGCCTGACACGGCCGGTGTGCATAGTTCTACCTTAGCGTATCTTCAGCCATGTGCACCTTAAGTTGGCAGTATCAAGCCGACGGTTTGCATTTAGTGTTTAACCGTGACGAGCAAGTCACTCGGCCAATCGCGTTATTGCCACAGGCGGTGACCGAGCGCGGCGTTGCGGCCATGATGCCGATAGATCCGCAAGGTGATGGTACTTGGCTGGCAGTGAATGAACGCGGGCAAGTGTGGTGTTTGTTAAATGATTATGCGTCGTTAAAGAGTAAGCTTGCGGCAGGGGACAAAAGCCGTGGTTTACTGGTTAAGCAATTGGCACATTGCGCCAACCGCCAGCAGCAAGATGCCATATTGCAGCAAGATAAACTGCAGGGCTATGCTCCTTTTAACCTGCTGTTATTTGCTAATTGGCAAGAGCCCGAGCAATGGCATTGGGATGGGCAGCAATTAAAACAGTATTTTGCGGTGCGTTCGCCTGTTTCGAGTTCTGGTCGTTGGCCTAGGCTAATACCTGCATTACGGCGCTGGTATTGGCGCGCCAAGGTATCGCCTGCCACCACGGCTGCACAGCTGTTGGAGATACATCGTAGCGCTAAGCCGATAAATAGTTTTATCGGTATTGCTATGCAGCGGGCAAGCACCCAGACCGTGAGCACCAGCTATGTCCATTTGCATGCACAGGGCGCTTCCTTTAAATATTGGGCTGGGCATCCCCGGCAGCAAAGCCAGCAAGCCACGTGCGAAGTGGCTCTGTCTTGGTCGCAAACATGCCCGCCACGTTATAGTGGGTTTCAGCCGCTGGCTTTACCCGCTGTACTGGCAAAAACCTTACCCCAAGTGGCTGCAAAGTTACCCGCATGGCAAATGCGCTGTTTGCAGCACTGTTTAGCCGAGCGACAACTTAACCAGGCATTGCGGCAGCTGAGTCAGCAGCCAGATCAGCATTTTTGTGATGGGGCTTTACAGTATTTAGGCGTAACACCGCAGATTATTGCCAGCCGCTGGCCTGCGGTACAAAGCCGCCCAGTGTTTGTTTGTAATCATCCAACCGGCGGGCTGGATGGTTTATTGCTGATTGCACTGTTGCAAAAGCGTTATCCTGATCTGCAAGTGATCGCCAATAACGTGCTGCAGGTTGTTGCGCCATTGGCCTCTTTTATTTTGCCGGTACCGGTGTTTGCCAAGCCTGCCGCGGCTATACCGCAATTAACGGCTGCTTTTGCGTCTAACTGCCCGTTATTAATTTTCCCTGCGGGGAGAACCGGACGGCGAAATGCACAGCAGCAGGTTGATGATGGGATCTGGGCTAAATTGGCGGTAACGCTTAGTCTACGCGCACAGCGCACCCTGACTTTGCTGCATATCGATAGCCATAATTCGCGCTTATTTTATGCTATAGCCACGCTGCGAAATGCGCTTAATATCACTACTAATCTTGAAATGTTTTTACTCAGCCGAGAAATGCTTAAGCCTGCAGTAAAACAGCCTAGAATTTTTGTCGATATTCCAATGCATCCAATAGAACTGGCAGCTTTGGCAGACTCAGATTGGCAACGTGCACAGCGTTTAAAACAACGCGGTATGCAATTGCCTGTTATTTATAAGGAGCAGCAAGATGCCGCAGTCTATACCTCTTGCAGTCGACGTACCCGCTGAGCATATCCAAGCGGAGTTACAGCAGTTAACACCGCTGGCACAGTTTCGGGGATTACAGATTTTTAGTGCGGATGCCCAGAAGATCCCGAACACTATGCAACAAATTGGTGTGATCCGCGAGGCGGTGTTTCGGCAGGCGGGGGCAGGGCGCAATATGCCGCGCGATTTAGACGCACTCGATTATGCTGAGCCGGCTTATCAGCAATTGGTTGTATGGGACCCGCAGCGCCTGCAACTGGTGGCCTTGTACCGTTATCAATTAGGTTGGCTGGCGGCCCAGCATGGCCAGCAAATTTTGCGAACCAGTCAGTTATTTACCTATAGCAAGGCGTTTACCGAGCAGGTATTGCCTTATGCCATCGAGCTGGGGCGCTCGGTGGTTAACCCCGCCGCGAAAGCCAGCACCTTGGGTTTTTTTGCGCTCTGGCTTGGCCTAGGGGCGTTGTTAGTTCGCCACCCGCAGCTGCAATACTTTTTTGGCAATGTTACGCTTTATCCACAACTTGGCCAGGCCGCCATGCAGTTGATCGTACAGTATTGTCAGCAGCTTTATTCGCCCCCTTCGCCTATGCTGCAAGCCAAGCCTGAACTTAGCTATAAAGCAGCGGTGTTATCGATTGATGAAGCAGTACGGCAAGCTAGCGCTGAGCAACGGGTTAAATATTTACAGGAACGCCTTAAACCTTTGGCCTGCCGCATACCACCGGTGTTGCAGTCTTATCTCAGTGTGGGGAATGCGATCTGGTTTGATGATGCCGCGTTGGATCATGACTTTGGCGGTGCTTATGAACAAAGCATCATAGTGCCCTTGGCGGCGTTAAGTAGCAGCTTTCGGCAACGTTTTCTGGAGTGTCATCATTAACATCGTGATCGATTTGTTTCGCTCGCATTGACAAGGCCCGCGTAAGCAATGAGACTGCGTTTATTGTTGAGTCGCATTCAGGAATTATGTGCATGATCAGTTACGTTCAGCAACATCGCTTAACACTGCAATTAGGTAATGCCTTACCTGCTGCCCAATCGTTATTAGTTTTAGCGGGGCAGACCGAACTGGCAAACGCTTTTGCCCCAAACCCCAAGGCGGTTGCGCTGTTAACCGCTATCGCGCAAGCCTATCAGGACGGTTATGAACAGCACGCCTCAACTGAATTTGAGTTACAGGGCATCGCCTTTGCAGGTTATGGCGATCCTTTATTGCACCTTGATCGGTTAGCCGAGGTCTTGCCGGCATTTAAAGCGCAGCGCCATGGGGTACCGGTAACCTTGGTGACTTATGGTTTAGTAGCTGCTGCGCAGCAAGCCGAATTATGCCAACAGTTAGTTGAGCTGGGTGTGGAAAAGCTGGAGATTTTTTTACCCGCCACTAATCCGCCCGCTTATCAGCAAATCGTAGATCCGCAACAATACGGTTTTAGCGAGGTCTGTCAATTTATTCATGCCGCCGCCGAGGCGGGTTTACAGGTGACTTGCTTTGCCTATGCCCCCGTAAAACACGCCGCTGAACTACGCGCATTAGCGCGTGAGCTAGGCGCGCGCGAGTTTGTTCAGCTGTAATAGTATGATTAAATTTAACGCAAGGCAGGGCGAAAAAAATAGAGCCTTTATTTTATTAGGTCATGGTCGAACAACCTACGCTTTTTACATTAGGTTTTTAGCACAACCGTATTCCGCCCGGCTTTTTTGGCGGCATACAAGGCTTCGTCTGCTCGTTTTAGGAGTTGCAGCGGTGTTTCGTCCTTTTGCTTAATACAGCAGCCTAGACTTATCGTAATATTCACGGTCTGTTCGGCACGGCTTTGACCACGCTGGTTTTTGCCTGTGTTTGTTTCATTGGGGCGATCGGCGTTACGGATCACCAAGGGGTACTCGGCAACCGCCAGCCTAACTTCTTCCAGTTTTTCCGCTAATACCGCAGTATTGTTGTGCCCAAACACCAAGGTAAATTCTTCTCCACCATAGCGATAAGCACTCAGGCCTTTGATCTTACTTAAAATGCTACCTAGTAATTTTAATACCTGATCGCCCACATCATGGCCATAGGTATCGTTAAACTTTTTAAAGTGGTCTACATCCAGCATACAGACTGCGCTTTTTCGGCCTAAGCGGTTTAAATGCGCCATCAGCGCACGGCGTTGCGGTAGCTGTGTTAGCTCATCAATATAAGCTAAATGCAGCATCTGAAAGGCAAGGGTAAGTAAAATCGCTAAGGTTGCCGCAACCACACTCCAGCCAGAAAGCGCGGGGGCATAGCTAAACTCCAAGCTGGCAAGGGTGGCTAACCAGACAGCAAATTGCCCCCACAAAGCAGGATGCGGCGGTTTTAAATTAATGGCAATCAGCCAAATACCTGCAATGATGGCGTAAAACCACGCATGCAGCCCAGTGAGAGATGCGCTACCAAGTAAGGGTTGCCACACGACAGCAGGGAGTTGCGCTTGCAGTAACCATTGCTCTAGCGGTAAGGCGATACCTAATAACAACAGCGCAGGGCCGCTAAGTAATAGCAACCAGCCTGCAGGTTTACCCAGTAACGGTTTGGGGCTTAATGCCAGCAGCAACATAATTATCGACACCAGTAATGGCATAGCGACAGTTGCGGTATTAGGATCTGCACTAACTGGCAGTTGAGCAAGCTGATACTGCAGAACCGCATAATAACTGGCTAATAAGGTGAGCCAATATATCCAGTCTGTTTGTCGCATCAGCATCGCCAATAACGCCAGCGTTGCCAGCGCCAGATAGGTGGTTTCCGGAAAAGGCAGTAAAGCAAAGAGAGGATGTTCAGGGAGAAAGCACGCAGCAGCAATCAGTAAAAAAACAGGAGACAAAATAATCAGTGGCACATTGACCTCAATTGGCTGCAGTGTGGGTGAAAAGCGTTTTACCTGAGTGCAGAATAGAGGAACAACTTCTGCCAAGCAAGTTTTTGCCTTTTCCTGCGTTTTTGGCTTGGCAGCAGCGGATGGCATGATGCATTCCCTGTAGGGGGCTGCTAAGATGGATATGTTTAATTTATAAAGCCCATATGGCAGGGATAGCAGTGAGTCAATTACCTCAATTTGTTTACAAGATAAGCTTTAACTCACTTAACATTTGGCGCTATTTTTGTGTCTTAATCGGCCTGGCGTGGTTGTCTGGCTGCGCGATGGTGTCGGTCTCCAATGTCGATAGTCGTGACTTTGTCAAACAACGGCGAGGCGATGTGTTAACCACCGGCGAGCTTAGCCAATATAGTTTGGTGGTACTGCAAATTCTCGGTAAAGAGCCTGGTGCGTGTGAAAGCCGTGCTGCAGAGTGTGCGGAGATGCTGCATACAGCCATTGGTTTAAATACCCCTCAGCGCTTATCCGCCATGTCAGAACTTTGGATGTACCATGCTTTAGCGCTGGGTAAAAGACCACTCCAAGGCGGGGGCGATGAAATTAATGCCTATCTGATGAGTGCCCGTTATGCCTATGCTTATTTATTCTTTTCTGGCGTTGCCCCAACGCAACGGGTGTTTGAAGATCGGCAAACGCAAGTAAGAGACTACTATAACTTTGCCGTGCAGCAAGTGGCCGTATTGTTATTTGAACAACAGCAACAAGTGCAACAGCAAGATGGTCGCTATCAGATTGCTAATTGGCAAATCGATACACACTTCCAACATCAGCGTTATCATCCAGAGCGGCTGCCTTCTCAGTTATTACCCGCTGCGGCTATGTCGTTTAATGGTATCCGTAATCAATTCCGCCGTGATGGTTTAGGGGCAGAGTTAGTGGCAGTGGCTGGAACGCCTGCGGATAATGACGCGGTGTATAGCATGTTGCCAACACCCGTAGTGACCGCCTTGCTGGCTTTTAATGCAAATACGTTGACGGAGCTTCTTAACAACAATAGCGTGACATTAGCGTTATTGGACCCGTTACAGCAAGCCGCGTTTCAAAGCAGTGTGGCGCAGGTGCCGTTAGCGGCTAATTTTACCGCCGGTTACGGTTTATGGTTAGCTCGCTCAGATTTCTCGCGGCAAGCGTTGCGTAATTTAATGGGCTCGGCCAGTGCCTTACAAACGCCGCATATTTTTATGTTGCAGCCTTATGATCCTAACCGCAAAATTATTTTGATGTTACATGGTATCGCCAGTAGCCCAGAAGCCTGGGTTAATACTGCGAATGAAGTATTGGGTGATGCGGCGCTTCGTGAGCGTTATCAAATTTGGCAGTTGTATTATCCGACCAACCTGCCGCTGATTATTAATTTACAAAGTATAAGAGAAACGGTGTTAGCCACCTTGCAAGCGGTCGATCCTGACGGTACCCATGCTGCCTCGGATGATATGGTGATTATCGGCCATAGTATGGGAGGGCTACTCGCCCGTTTACTGGTATCGGAAGATGATGGTACTTTTTTAGATCGTTTGAGCGAGTTATTGCAATTAGATCCAAAACGCAAAAGACGCTTAGCCGAGCGTTTTAGTGCGGAGTTAACGATTCATAGTTTACCGGGTGTGACACGTGCGGTATTTATTGCCGCACCGCATCGTGGCACCGATGTTGCCGATTATCGCTTGGCGCGCTGGTTGGCCGGTTTAATTACGCTGCCAGTCAAGGTCATTGAGAAGGTGCACCAGTTTACTGAAGTGGTGTTAGACCCCGAGCAAGAGGTTGCGCCACCTAAAGTGCGTTTTACCAGCATTGATAACCTGAGTGAACATGACAGCTTTATTCGTGCTGCCATTGCATTACCGATTTACCCTAAAGTGAAATACCATTCGATTATCGGAGTCGAGAATCCACAAGCACCGGTGATTAACCAGTCGGATGGTGTAGTTCCCTATTTAAGTGCACATTTAGAAGGTGCCGAGTCAGAAATGGTGATTCGCTCAGGTCATAGTGTGCAGGAAACATCCGCTGCTATTTTGGAGTTACGCCGCATTCTTTATCAGCATCTTACTGAACTGCCTTAAGCAGGTAACCTGACAAGCTTGCGACAGATCAAGGCAGCGACGGTTTAAGCATTTTATACTGCGCGCCAGATTAGGTGCAGGTAAGGGTAACAAATGCAAAAGCTGAGTTGGGATGCGGCCTTAGTGGCTAAGTACAATATTAATGGGCCACGTTATACCTCTTATCCTACCGCCTTGGCGCTGCAAAGTGGGTTCGAGCATGCCGCTATTGCCCATGCCTTAGCCGAGGCGGGTTCTGAGTTAAGTTTATATTTACACATCCCTTTTTGTCATAAGCTTTGTTATTACTGCGGTTGCAATAAAATGGTGACACGCCAGCAGCACAAAGCCGATGCTTATTTAGATGCGCTGGCGCAAGAAATGGCCATGTATCAGCCCCTACTACAGCAAAAAAAAATTAATCTGGTGCATTTAGGCGGCGGCACCCCGACCTTTTTAACAGAGGCGCAATTAACCCGGTTGATGGCATTATTGCGCCAGTATTTTACGCTGTTACCCACCGCTGAGCTGAGTATCGAAATTGACCCACGTAGTTGCAGTGACGAGAAGCTAAGGCACTTGAAACAGCTGGGCTTTAACCGAGTGAGTTTTGGCGTGCAAGATTTAGACGAGAAGGTGCAAATTGCCATTAATCGTGTGCAAGATACGGCCTTGATTCGACATCAGGTAACCCTTTGCCGTGAACTCGGGTTTAGTTCGGTGAATTTAGATTTAATCTATGGCTTACCCTATCAACATGCGGCGAGTTTTGCAGAGACTGTGGCGGAAATTATCCGGCTAGATCCTGATCGTATTTCACTATTTAGTTATGCACATTTACCCGAACGTTTTGCCGCGCAGCGCAAAATTCCAGAGAGTAGCTTACCCAAGGCGCCAGAAAAGCTGGCATTAATGCAGCTGGCGATTAACCAGTTTGTGGCCGCCGGCTACCAATTTATTGGTATGGACCATTTTGCAAAACCCACCGATGCGCTCGCCACGGCGCAACATGCCGGTAAATTGCAGCGTAATTTTCAGGGGTACACCACCGCGGGGCAGGATGCGCTGCTTGGGTTAGGTGTCTCTAGCATCAGCCAAGTGCAAGGCGTGTTGTGGCAAAACAGTAAGGAGGTTGCAGACTATAGCGCAGCCTTAGCAAGGGGCCATTTACCGGTAGAGCGCAGTTTTACACTTAATGCCGATGATCGGCTGCGGGCAGCCTTAATCAGCCAACTGATTTGTCACTTTACGTTAGATATTCCAGGCTTTAGTGAACAGTGGCAATTAGCCGAGTTTTGGCAGTACTTTGCGACGGCCTTTGCGCAACTGCAACCCTTTATTGAAGATGGTTTGGTCGAGGTAAATGCGCATAAGCTGCAGGTAACCGAGCGTGGTCGACTGTGGGTACGCAGTATTTGTGCTTGTTTTGATGCTTACCTGCAGCAAGGGCAACAACGCTATTCCAAGGTCGTGTAACACGACAGTAAACGCCAGCGACTAGAGTGCCGCTGGCGTTGTGTTACCTTACTTTTGCAGTAAGTGTGGTTTATCTCGCCAAATCTTACCCAGTAACGCATTCTGTTGCGCTGGATCAAAAGGGTAATTTGCCAATTCCTTACAATTGCCCGCTTTAATTTAGGCGTGTTTACGTGCTGGGCTGCTTGCCTTGACGCTGCAAACCACACTGCTAAGAGTAATACTATGTACAAACCCGAATTACTTTCCCCTGCGGGCAGTTTAAAAGCTATGCGGCTTGCTTTTGCGTATGGCGCAGATGCGGTGTACGCCGGTCAGCCCCGATATAGCTTAAGGGTGCGCAATAATGAGTTTGA
>CAZNXI010000069.1:0-14015 GCA_964577005.1 uncultured Rheinheimera sp. | reverse complement strand
GCTACTGCTGGTGTTGCGAGCGGTTTGTCTCTATTTGCAAGAGCGCTTGGCCCAAACTGCCAGCCACAGTATCAAACGGCAATTGCGCCAACAGTTACTCACCCATTGGCAAACCGCACCCTATGCCCAGTTTCAGGGCGCGGCCAGCCAATATGCCAGTCACTATCTGGAAGAGATCGATGCCCTAGAAGGCTACTACGCCCGTTATTGGCCACAGCAACAGCTGATGTTGCTCACACCGCTGTGCATTTTCCTGGCGATTGCCATGGTGAATTGGCTGGTGGCGGCCTTATTGTTATTAAGTGCGCCGTTAATTCCGCTTTTTATGTCATTGATTGGCATGGGCGCGGAGCAAATTAATCAACGACATCTGCTGCAGCGCCAGCGTTTAGCTGGGCATTTTTTAGACCGACTGAAAAAGCTAGCGCTAATTCAGCGTTTAGGGGCCGCAACCGAGGTACAGCAGGAAGTCGCCCAGCGCAGCGATCATTATCGGCAACTGATTATGAAAACGCTCAAGGTGGCCTTTTTATCCTCGGCTGTCTTAGAGTTTTTTAGCAGTGTCGCCATTGCTGCTGTGGCTATCTATATTGGTTTTTCATTATTTGGCGCCATTAGCTTTGGCCCCGCTGCCAGCTTAACCTTAAGCTCAGGCTTATTTATTTTGGCCTTGGCGCCCGAGTTTTTTCAGCCACTACGCCAATTTGCCCAGTCTTATCATGATAAAGCCGCCGCCCTGGCTGCCGCCAATCAACTCGCGGTACAGCTGTCATTTGACGACAGGTCTAACGCCGCTTTTGGGCTTGAGCAGTTGCAACTGAGCTCCGCCGAAGGAGCGCCATTGCACCTGGCAAGCGCTTTGCAATTGCAAAAAGGCCAAGCGGTGGTGATCTGCGGGCCCTCTGGCGTAGGCAAAAGTACCTTGTTAAAAACCTTGGCGGGTTTGCTACCCGATGTCGCAGGCCTTTATTCGCTCACGCCTACTCAGCAACCTGCGCTGAGTCGATTTTATATGGCACAGCGGCCTTGGCTGGTTAATGGCAGTATTCGCACAAATTTACAATTGCTGTCTGGGCCCGTGTCGGATCAGGCGCTGCTCGCTGCGCTACAGCAGGTCGGTTTAGCCCGCTTTGGCGACACGGCTGCCGCACTTGATCGGCCACTAACCGAGCGCGGTGAAGGCTTATCCGGTGGCCAATTGCAACGCTTAGCCTTAGCCCGCGCCTTTTTAGTGCCTTATGATATCCTTTATTTAGATGAGCCAACGGCAAGCCTAGATGCTAGCAGCAGACAGCAGGTAATTGCTGCCCTTAGCATGCTAAAACCGCATACGATCTTGGTGATCGTCAGCCATGATCCAGAGGTAAACGCCTTGGCCGATCATTCGCTAGACTTAGGAGGCTGGCAACATGCGCAACGTGAATAGCAAAAGCGCGCTGCAGTTTTGGTTGCAAATCTTTTTAAAAGCCAAACCGCAGCGTCTGGTGATCGGCGCGCTGTTAGCACTGGTCACAGCCCTGTCTGGAATGGCGCTACTCGCGCTTTCTGGCTGGTTTATCACCGCCACCGCCCTAGCGGGCACTGCGCTGTTACTGGGCGCGGTTTTTGTGTTAGATATTTATGTGCCAGGTGGCGGCATTCGCTTTTTTGCTTTAAGCCGCACCGTCAGTCGGTATGCCGAGCGGTTATATAATCACGACACGGTATTGCAGCAAATAGCACAAAGTCGAGTTGCTTTATTTCAAGGTTTACAGCAGCTGCCGCGCCGTATGAGCAAGCAGCTGGCGGATGCCGATTGGCTTAGCCGCCTCACCGCCGAGCTGGACTCACTAGATAATTTGTATTTGCGCTTAGTATTACCGCCGTTAGTAACCTTGCTGGCGGCGCTGGTGTTTTTTGCGGTGTTAGCCTTATGGCTGCCCCTACTGGCCTTCGGCGGTTTTAGCCTGCTGTTATTGCTAACGCTGCTCAGCGGCCAGCGCTTTTGCCAAAAAAACCTGCGTTACGGCAGTCAATTGGCAGCGCAAGCAACCTTAAGCCGCATTGCACTAGTCGAACATATCGAAGGGATCACGGAGCTATTGGTTAGCCAAAGCGTAGCAAGGCAGCAACAGCCGTTATGGCAACTCACCGAACAGCATTTTCAACTAGAAAACCAACTGGCCAAGCAGCAAACCCGCTGGCAGTTAGCACTTAACCTCTTACAAAGTGTCATCTTTGTCGCGCTACTCAGTGCCGTGCTCACTGCCTTTATGGCCCAACTGCTTTCTGGCCCTATTGCGGTAATGTTTGTGTTAGGTTGGTTAGGGCTGGCGGAGCTTTTAAGCAGTTTACCAACACAGTATGCCCATTTAGGCAAAACCGCCTATGCCGCGAAACGCCTAGCCAGTTTAAGCCAAGCTGCACCTAAAGCCGCAAACACTGTGGTGACCTTCGATAGCATTAAACTGATCCTGCAAGCCCATCCGCAGATTAGCAGCAGCGCTCAATCACCTATTGCGCTGCATTTTACGCAACAGCAGCCTTGGTATCTGGTTTGTGGCAGCTCCGGCAGTGGCAAATCTTCGCTGGCCAAAGCGCTGTTAGCAGAAGACGATCCCTCTGTTAGCCAGTTATGGCTTAATCAACAACCGCTTGCTAGTGACGCTATCGCCAGTTATCAGCAACAGATCGCTTATTTAAGCCAGCAAAATAGTATTTTTGCCGATACCTTGCGCTATAACTTGCAATTAGGGCTACCTACCCTGTCAGATGCACAACTGTGGCAGCAATTAGCATTAGTAGAGCTGGAACAATGGGCCAGAGCCTTACCCCAAGGGTTGGATACTTGGCTTGGCGATGCTGGGCAGAATCTCTCTGGCGGTCAGGCGCGGCGTTTATCCCTGGCGCGTTTGATGTTACGCAATCCTGCTATGGTGATTTTAGATGAGCCTTTTAATGGCTTAGAGGCGGAGCTTAGCGAGCGTATCTGGCACGCACTCTTACCTTGGCTAGAGGGGCGTTTTGTGCTGCTGTTGTTGCATCATAAACCCCTGCACTTCGCACAGATTGAACGCTTTAACACGCTGCACCTTGGTGACAGTTAACGCTATTTTTAAGGAGAACAAGATGACTGCTAAAACGTTAGTACCGTATCTCGTTAGCGCCAGCTTACTTGGCCTGGCCAGCTTGGCCACTGGAGCACTGGCTGCAGCCACACCAACCACTGCCGTGAGCGCTGCGCCACAAGCAGCGGCTGCTGATTTAACGAAAAGTCAGCTAGGGCTTTATTTAACTGCTAAAGAAGCCTATCAGTTACTGCAAAATGATCCACAAGCCATTTTG
Source organism: uncultured Rheinheimera sp. (assembly GCA_964577005.1). Classification (GTDB taxonomy): domain Bacteria; phylum Pseudomonadota; class Gammaproteobacteria; order Enterobacterales; family Alteromonadaceae; genus Alishewanella. The sequence continues at coordinate 10,691 of CAZNXI010000069.1, read as the reverse complement.
GTGGATGTGCGCGATCCGGTAGAAATTAAATTTACCGGCTTTGCCGCAGGAACCCATATCCATGTGCCCTATCAACTTACCGATATAACCGGCTGGAGCGACAGCGCACAAACTTGGCCAATGACCGTTAACCCCAACTTTGATCAAGAATTGCTGGCTCGGCTAAATGCCCTAGGTGTGGCGAAAGACGCCAATATTATTATTATGTGCCGCAGCGGTGCCACCCGCAGTGCACCAGCGGTAGATCGTTTAGCACGCTATGGCTACAGCAAGGCTTGGTCAGTGACGGATGGCTTTGAAGGGGGCACCGAAAAAACAGGCCCGTCGAAAGGCGTGCGCAAGGTCGATGGCTGGCGTAATTCTGGCTTACCTTGGAGTTATAATGTGCCGGCAGACGTTGCTTGGCGTGGTCACTCAGACAAAATTACCACTAAATAGCGGTGATCAAACTGCTTAGCCACCACTTCACAATAGTGCAGTTGCAAGTTGCTTGCAGCTAGTCAGCTGCATTGTGTGGGGCATGTAGGGGCAACACCAGAATAAAGGCGCAGCCTTGTGTCGTTTCGGTATCCAGCATAATGCTGCCCCCTAAAATACTGGTGATCAGATTGTAACAAATATGCAGGCCCAGACCCGAGCCGCCTTTACCTAATTTAGTGGTAAAAAAGGGATCAAAAATCTTGCCATGTAAGTCAGGCGCAATGCCACAGCCATTATCAATAACGCGGATCTCAATTTGTGATGCATTTAGCTGCGTGGCACGCAATTCTATGGTTTTATCCTGCACCTGTTCAAAAGCGTGCGCCAGACTGTTATTAATTAGATTAATGATAATTTGACTTAGCGGCCCAGGAAAACTATCCAGCTCAGCTGCGGTTTGTTCATTAATACACAACCTAACCCCAGCGCGCTTTAATGTAGGTTGTAAGGTGAGTGACACCTCTTGCGCTAAATCGGTCAGTTTAAATATTCGGCGCTGATAACTGGTTTGATCAACTGCCAGCCTTTTAAACCCACCAATTAACTCGGCCGTTTTGCATAAACTGCTAGTAATAATTTCGCTAATTTCTTGCGCATCATTTAAAAACTGGTGTAACGACTTGCGGGTAATGGCGGTGTTTTCAAAAAAACTCTGCCGAAAATGGGTGACCCGGTTACTTAAACTGGATGAAAGCGTCAAAGCATTACCAATAGGGGTGTTAAGCTCATGTGCCACACCTGCCACTAAGGAACCTAAAGAGGCCATTTTCTCGCGCTGAATAAGCTCTTGCTGGGCATTTTTTAATTGTGTAAGGGTTTCTGAAAGGGTTTGGGTGCGCTCTTCAACACGTTGCTCTAACGAGGTGTTTAACGCATTAATTTGCTGTTCTTTCGCTTTGCGTTCGCTAATGTCTCGCACAATACCAATTAACGCGATTTTATCTGCTTCTGCTAACCGGGTAAGGGTAACTTCGGCATCAAAAAGCGTATTGTCGGCTTTTTTAAACTGCCATTCAAAACGACTTACCGTTTGTGTTAATGCCTCATGACGATAAAGCTCGGCTAGATCAGCTGATAACTGGCCATTTGCTTGGTACTTTGGCGAAATATCCAATGGCGAAAGCGCCCGAAACGCCTCGGCATTAGTTTGAAACATGGTTAACGCTGCACGATTCCAATCGACAAATTTGCCTTTTTGTACCACAAACATCACATCTTCACTATTGCGGACAAAGTTGGCGAGCCGCTCACGCTGGAGCATCGTCTGTTTTTGTGCACTGATATCGGTTTCTATGCCATCAAAATAGAAATTACCTTCTTCGGTTATCCGCGGTGAAGACGTCAGCAACAGCCATTTTACTGTGCCACAGGGTAAGATGGCTCGATATTCTTGCCGGAAACTTTTGCCTGTTTTTATAGCGGTTTCTTCAGCAGCCTGCAGCACGGTTTTATCATTTGGATGTACTTGTTCAAACAATAAATTCGCATCGTGTAAAACTGCTGCAGGGGCTAATTGATGGATGCTTTGCACAGTAGGGCTGATATAGGTAAAGGAACGTTTGGCATCAGCCGTTAATAACAACTGATAAATCATAGTATCTGGTAAATTGGTGCTGATCATCTCCAGCTGCTGCTGATTTTTTGAGATTTCTTTTAACGCGACAATCAGGCTGCGATTACGACGAGATAAAATGATCGCCAGCATAACCACCCCAATAGCGGCATAGGTTATGGCGGCGATGGGTCTGGCAAATAAGGTGTCTGCGGATATAAACAGCGCTAACAGCACAATAGTGGGGTAAATACATAGGGTAAAAGCCAGTAAATCAAAACCCAGTTTGGGCGATTTTCGGTGGCCATGCCAAGCGACAACTGCAGCGGCAAAAAATACTGCTGCAGCAATAAGATCGCCAAATAACAGCACACCTTGGGCAAACATCATGGCAGTGCTAGCCGCGAGAAACAGTGCAATAGCTAAGATCCAACGCAACGGCTTATTAAGCTGTTCGCCAACATACAGGATAATACCCACCAGTAAGGAAGCCAAACTGGTAAAGCCAAATACAAATTCGAATAACCAAAAAGGTAAGGGCTTGTCCATGCGCTGGAGCATGTCATGGCCAGCCAGAAAATTAGCGACATTAACCACACAACCACAGACTAAGGCGAGCGCAATCCAGAGCAGACCCCACTCTTCTGCTTTGCGGTATTGTTTGTAAATGAGGAAGCCGGTGAGCCCTTGAAATAAGGCAGCAATGATCACCAAATGTTGGTTTAGCACCTAACTGTCCTATGAAAAGTTCGAGTTAATCATATCGTTAAAGTATTGTTCTATTTATTTAATAAATCCAATCCTTAATCTAAATTACTGATAATTTTCACCCTTCTGGCAAATTTTATCTGCTGCAAGCAAAGCACCAAGCTCCTTTTAACCAAGGCTGATTAACTATTATGCAAAGGCCAAACCAGTGGTACTATCAACATAGTTAGCATAAAAAGTACCAGCGTAAGGGGCCCACCCACTTTTAAGTAATCGACAAAACGATACCCCCCAGGCCCCATAACTAAGGTATTGGCCGCATGCGATACCGGGCTGGCGAGGCTAGTAGCGGCTACCGCCACCACCATAAGTACCGCTTGGGGATTAATCCCAAGAGCGGTACTTAGTGTTAACGCGATCGGGATCATGATTAAAACCAAGGCAATGATGGGGATCACTAAGGTGCCAAGTGCCGTTAACCAATACAATGCAGCCAAAACAGCCAAAGGCCCATATTGGCCTAATCCCGCTAAGACGCCTTGTGCCAGCCAATCGGCGGTGCCTGAATACTGCATAGCCAACCCTAACGGCAACATACCGGCAATCAGGAAAATGGATCGCCAATCAATGGCGGCATAAGCTTGCTCCATGGTTAAACAGCGGCTGGCAACCATCAGCGTAGCGGCTAAAATAGCGGCCAGAAACACCGGCAGTACCGAGGTTAGCGTTAAAAGCACCATTAACAACATTAAACCAGCCGCCAACGGGGCTTTTTTGGCATTAACCGGTTTCACCTGTACCGGATTCATCACAATTAAATGCTCACTGCTGTTAAGCCTGGCTAATTGTGGTTTTGGCCCAACTATTAATAAAGCATCGCCTGCTTGCAGCAACATACTGCTAATGGCCGAACGATAAGCGCGTCCCTCACGCCAGATCGCTGCCACCTCGACTTTATAGCGTTTGTCTAACTGTAAGGCGCTAACGCTTTGCCCCAGGTATTTACTACGCGGGTGTAAGGTGGCCTCGACCAGCGCCAATTTGCCTTTATGTAACAGATCCAAGTAAGGCGACATATCGTCTAGTCGCTCCAGCTGCTTAAACCCACGCAAGATATCCAAATCATCTTCTCGGCCTTGGATCAGCAGTAAATCACCTGCTTGCAGGGTATCGTCTGAATGAAATTCTTGTATCACCTCGCCCTGACGAAATAGCCCAAGCAATCTGAAATCAAAAGCATCCCCTAAACGGTTTTCGGCAAAACTGCTCTCCACCAAGGGGCTATCGGCCGGTAAGCCTAGTACAAATAACCGCTCATCCAACTGATAGTGTTTCTTAACCTCGTCACTACTTAATGGCTGCACTGCCTGAAATACCGCCTGCTCGATCAGCGTAGTCAAAGCAGTTTGGCTGCCTTGCACCAGAATTTTATCGCCGGGTGCTAATACGACGCTGGTCAGCTTGCTTGTGTGTGTTTGCCCAGCATGCTTAACCGCCAGCACATTAAGTTGATACTGCTCGCGGAATTGATGATGAATAATGCCATCTCCCACTAAGGGGCTATCGGCGGCTAGCTCCAACTCGGCCTGCACACTGGCTGCTAACAGTTTCTCGTGCAGTAAGGGGGCCTCCCGCACAATATTTAACGAATTCCAACTGCGTAAGCGCTCAAACCGACTAAATTTGCCTTGGGCTAATAAAATATCGCCAGCCTGCAGCACCGTATGCTGTGAAGGCAAGGTCATAGTTTCTTTGCCACGAGTGAGTGCAATAATCATCAACCCTACAGTATTAATTAAACCAGACTCTGCCAGGGTGCGTCCGGCTAATAACGAGGACGCTGGCAAACGCAGTGCAAAGATACGCTCTTGTAAGCCATATTGTTCGCTTAGGCTGGCACTGGCGGCTAAACCTGCGCGCTCGGGATCGGTAGCCGGTAACCAATGCCGACCAATAAAGGCCATAAAGAGAGTGCCGGCTAACAGTACGGGCAACCCCATTAGCGCAAAGTCGAAAAAATGAAAACCGGCTTGACCATTTTTTTCCAATGCCATGCTAACCAGTAAATTAGGCGGGGTACCAATAAGTGTTAATAAACCACCAAGCATAGCGCCAAAAGCCATCGGCATCAGTACCTTGGCCGGTGCTATACCACAGCGTCTGGCGGCTTCTACGGTAACCGGTAACAGTAAAGCCACCACGCCAATATTACTCATCACCGCAGATAACAAACCGGCGACCAGCATAATGACGATAATCATTTGTGCTTCATGCGCGCCTGATAATTTCATCACTCTTTTGCCGATACTATCGGCAATACCAGCGCGAGTTAGACCTTCACTTAAAATAAACATGGCCCAAACCGTGATAACGGCTGGGTTGCTAAAGCCACTGACTGCTTCGGTTGGCGATACCAGCCCTAGCAGTGCCAAAGCACAGAGCATCAGCATGGCTACCAGATCCATTCTGAGCCATTGCGTAGTGAATAACACTAAGGCTATTACCAATAACCCTAATACCAGCGCAATATCTAACGTCATAATGGCCAAAACACTAATAACAGTGGTACAGCGACAATAATCACTAAGATCTCCAAAGGTAAGCCCAAACGCCAATAATCGCTAAATTTAAAGCCGCCAGGCCCCAGAATTAACGTGTTATTTTGATGGCCAATTGGCGTTAAAAAAGCACAATAAGCACCAATGGCTACCGCCATTAAAAAGGAATCGGCATTCACGCCCAGTGCCAGCGCGGTGCCGATAGCTATGGGGCACATTACCGCCGCTGTGGCGGCATTATTCATCAGATCAGACAAAAACATGGTGACGATAAGTATCATTGCCAGCGCCACTATCGCATTACCCTGCGCCACATTGTCCATCAGTACTGTGGCAATAAGCTCGGCCGTACCGGTGTTTTCCATGACACCGGCAACCGGAATAAGTGCCGCCAGTAAGACGATAATGGGCCAATCAATCACCTGATATACATTGCGCGGCGGCACCGTTTTTAGCGCCATGGAAGCCAATACGCCTATGGCAAAAGAAATGGCTGCCGGCAATAAACCAAAGGCGGCACCCGCCACGGCAAATAACATAATGCTCGCTGCAAACAGCGCCCGCTTTTTATCGGGTATTTTTAATTCTCTTTTCGCCAAAGGCACACAGCCATAATCGCTGGCAAATTCTAACATTCCCTCACTGGTACCCTGTAAAAGCAGCAAATCACCGGCCTGCATTTTAAAATTACGTAAACGGGATTTAGAGCGGCTACCTGAACGCGATACAGCCAGTAAATTTAAACTATAGCGGGTGCGTAGCATAATGTTGGTGGCAGAGCGCCCCTGTAAACTCGACTCAGGCCTTACCACCAGCTCCATTAACACCACATCTTCGTTCACCGTCGCTTTTACCTCACTGGCTTTCGTTTCGGTTGCTTTAGTATCCCTCGTTGTACTTTCTATAGCTGTACTTTCTATAGCTTTACTGGCTGCTATTTTAGATTCGATTGCTGTAGTTTCTAAATCAGGGCGGTTAACGGGATCAGGGACAGCCACCGATTCTTCCAGCTCCAAACCCAGAGTAGCTAACACAGCACCCAAGGCATCTACCTCTGCCTCTAGCACTAAAATATCACCGGCTCGAATAACCCGGCCGCCACTGGGAGCATTAATTTTTACATTATTGCGGATCAGCCCCACAATTTGTGCGCCGATATCATCAAACTCATTTTCAATATCGTACAAGCGCTTATCGGCAATGATGCTCTTCTCGGTTACGCGCGCTTCGGTAAGGTAGGCTCCCGTTTCAAAGCCTTCATTACCGACTTGTTTACGTGCAGGCACCAAGCGCCAGGCAATGACCACAAACACGCAACCGACAACGGCTACTGCCAACCCCACAGGCGTAAAGTCAAACATACCAAAGCCATAAACGTCTTGCTGAGCACGAAAACCGGAGACAATCAGGTTGGGTGGCGTACCAATCATGGTTGTCATCCCGCCTAAAATAGTGCCAAAGGCCAACGGCATTAACACTCTGCCGGGTGGCACCGCCAGTCGATTTGCCAGTTGCAATGCTACCGGCATTAGCAAGGCCATAGCGCCAACATTATTCATAAAACCAGATAGTAATGCACCGATGCCAATCAATACGCCCATGCTAAGCATAGGCCCGGCTTTTTTTGGCATAGCATGTCTGGCCAACACATCAACCGCTCCTGAGCTTTGTAACCCAGCACTTAATACCAAAACACAGGCTACCGTGATCACTGCGGGGTGGCCAAAGCCATTAAAGGCAATGGCCGGATCGAGCAAACCGGTTAGCACACAGGCTAATAAGGCGGCTAAGGCAATCATATCGTGGCGCCAGCGTCCCCATAGAAACATGGCCACAGTAAGCCCCAGAATGCCGAGGATAAGCTTTTGTTCCAGCGTCATTATTGTTTGCTCTCAATAGCTGATGTGAGTCGCGTAAGCTAGTAGACCCTAGATCACCACGTATTACTCAATTAATTATCAAATGACGTCAAAATGCCTTCGGGCATCGCGGTTCTTCTACAAACAGCTTAACATCAATATAAAAAATGAGGATAGTACACAACACCTTAGTGCTGTGTACTATTTAAGAGAGATAAGTAAAAAGAACAAATAAAAGAGGGTTAAAAGCTCAAGTTAAAAGCTTAGATTAAAACCGGCATATACCGTGCGGCCCATGCCCGGCACGCCAATTCCAAAAGGAATACCATTAATCGACATGGTCATCCCCTGCCCGACATAGGTGCCCCCCTGCGGTAAGTAATAGAATTTATCCAGCATATTCTCTACCCCAACATCCAACCGTAGCTGCTGCCAACTATGGCTAAGCCTTAAATTGAGCAGGCCATAGCCGCTGGTAGTTTGCTCATTCCGAATAGCCGAAACACGGTTTTTGCTACTGACCAACTGCCACTCTAGGCTATTATCCCACCCCGCCAAACGCTGAGTTAGGCTAATCCGTCCTTGCCAAGGCACAACATTATAGAGCCCGCTGTCTGTATCGGTATTTTTCGCATCGAGATAGCTCAAAGTACCATCAAGTTGCCACACCCCAGTTTGATGCTCCGCAAGTTGGGTTTGCCAGCTTAAATCTGCCCCCATTAACCGGGCGTGTTGGTTTTGATATTGCAAAATATTGTATTGATTAGGCTGCCAATTAGCGTTAGCAGCGACCGCATCAATATAGTCTTTGACTCTGGTAACATAAGGGGTAAAACGTACCTGCTGCTGTTGATTAGCGCTTTGCCAATTGATGCTTGCAGAGAAGGTATGCGCTTTTTCTGGGGTTAATGCCACATTCCCGACATAGCCATTACCATCGCCCACCAAATTATTCATGCTGGCGGCCATGGCCCAATAAGACCAAGGATAGGCTTCATATAAATTGGCCGAGCGCATTTTTTGCGCCACACCTAGCTCGAGCGTCGTTTGTGCAGTCAGTTGGTAGCGACTTAGCAAAGTTAAATCAAAGTTGCTATCGCTATTACTGCGCTGACTTTGATTAAACCGTGCCGCATCCATCACTTGCATGCCCGGCGCATTGGCTGCCGAGGAGTAGCCTGTCACGTCATCGGCATTGCGTTTTACTTGCTCTACTCTGGCACCATACAGCAGTAACCACTTCTCGCGAAGGTGAAATTCATGCTCAGCAAACACTGCCAACCGATCGCGTTTACCATTATTAATATTTAAAAAAGTGCCAGGTCCCATGCCGCCGCCCGAAGCGGTCCAGTAGTCGTCTAACCGAAACTGCTGATACTCGGCGCCAAAACGTATGATGTCAGCGTCGTTTTTTTGCACCTCAGCACTGAGGCTCAAGCCAGTATTGGTCGCATCAGAGTGCATCGGCATACCGGCAGCACAGGTGCCTGCCGGATCACCAGCAAAGCGGATCGGCTCACAAGGACGTCCCCCCATGGCATTACTGCCATACCAAAACTGCCGATCTGGACCAAAATCCATTTTATGTGCAATATTTTCATGGTAGAAACGGCTTTGCCAGTGTCCCCAGCTGCTTTGTTGTTGCCAGTTCGCATTGATACGAAATTGCTGGTTATCGAGTAAATCCATCCGTTGATTGGGAAACAATTGCTTTGGCATATCCTGATAACTTAGCTGCACATCAAACAGGTCGTCCGCCAGTTGCAGCGCTAAGCGCAGAGTATGGTTCTGAGTTTTAAAGGCACTCGAACCCACTTCATCAAGGGCTAAAACATGATCAGGCCGCCCCGTTGCGGCAATCGTTTTAAAGTTTTCAGCCGCTTTATAGTTATCACCTTGGCTCCAGTTGCCGTTGTAACTCACAAACAGCTGCTCGCTACTGTGGCTGATTTTAAGATGACTGCCTGTTGCCTGATTATTAGTGCGATAATAGCCGCCCCACTCGCCGCTTAGGCCTTGTTCACTGTTAAATTCTGGCGCTTTTGACTCGGTAATAATGCTACCGCCAATACTATCGCCACCGACACTGACCGGTGTAATACCCGCGAATACGGTAATTTTCCCCACCTCACTGGGTGCCATATAGGATAACGGTGGATTCATATGATTAGGACAGGCAGAGATCAAATCCATGCCATCAACTTTGACTCTTAGTCGATCATCAGACAGGCCACGGATCATTGGCAAACTTGATACAGCACCGGTTTGATTAATACTTACCCCAGCGAGTTGCGACAGTAGGCTGGCGGTATCGCTCGTGGCAGCAATAAGTTTGCTTAGCTGCTCGGCATCCAGCTGCTGCAGCTGTAAAGCGCTATGTTGCTGGCCTTCAACCTGAATGCGTTCAATCGCCACGTCTTCTGCCTGCGATAAACTGGGCAGCAGCGCCAGACTGATAGCGAGTGCCAAATAACGCGGTTTGTAAGCCAAAGCGGGATAAGATGAATGTACTGACATTGCTAAGCTCCATTTTAATTTAGGTTAATGGCTGCTTACACAATTAACCCTAATTTTATAATGGTCTTATTTTAAAGCGCTATGACGATAAGCCAATGTGACAAATTGTCGCAGAGTATTATCAACAACATAGCACCATGCTTTGTAGCATGGTCAAAATTTAGCTTGACTAATTAGCGATATCTAATAAATTTATAATCAATAGTTATAACTTATTCCAATATGACATAAAAATGACAATTGGGAATGCAGCACTAATGGACTTCATTTTAATAGTCCCTGCTTGACACAGCTATGCATTGTAACGTTCTGATAGCGCCTAACAGCTTACTTGCAACGTGAATGCCGACTGCCGGGATAACACAAGTAAACAAGGTGACAGATGAACAAGACAATCGAACACGCAGCGGAAACCATTAATCCGCTTAGACGCAAGCTGTTAAAGTATTCTCTGCTCGGTGGTGCTTTGGCAACACCTGGCGTTAACCTGATGGCAAAACCGCTGGCAACCAGTGCGAATATCGTGATTGTGGGCGTGGGTGCGGCAGGTACGGCGATGGCTAATCGACTACGCCAGCAATTATCTGGCAATAAAATCACCTTAGTGGGTGCCAGACAGCAACACCTATACCAGCCGGGTTATACCATGATTGCCTCTGGCTTGTGGCGAGCAGACTCGGTAGTCACCACCACCAAAGAATGGTTACCCAAAGGCGTCGATTGGGTTGAACAAGATATCAGTGGCATCGCGCCGGATGCGCAGCAAGTGCTGCTGGCCGATGGCAGTAAATTACCTTACGATATTTTAGTGATCGCTACCGGCTGTCAGCTGAATTTCCATTTAATTGAAGGCATGGACGAGGCTTTGGTTGGGCAAAATGGCGTTGGCTGTGTCTATGCTGGTCATGAAGGTGCTTTAAAAACCAGTCAGGCCATTGACGCCTTTGCCGCCAAGGGGGAAGGCAAAGGCATATTTACCCTAACTCACACCTTTTTAAAATGTGCAGGCGCGCCAAT
>CAZNXI010000068.1:0-14039 GCA_964577005.1 uncultured Rheinheimera sp. | reverse complement strand
AGCCAGATTTACAGTATAAGCGGGATAATAAAGACGCCAGAGTACACCGTAACATCAGGTGTACTCTGGGTTAGCAAGGTTTAATCGTAAATCAGAAATAAATCCGCATTAAGCCATAAGTGCAGAAAAATCGCTGCAATATAACCTAAAGCGATTACTGGAGCCCACTTGAGATGGCCGGCAAAAGTATACATTCCTCTGGCCTGCCCCATTAATGCCACACCTGCTGCTGAGCCAATGGATAACAAACTACCACCAACACCTGCAGTTAAGGTGATCAATAACCATTGGCCATGCGACATTTCAGGTTGCATCGTTAATACCGCAAACATCACGGGAATATTATCAATTACCGCAGAGATTAAACCAAGAGCGACATTAGCGTTGGTCGCGCCCCATTGGGTATATAACAAATCAGACATGACCGCCAAGTAACCAAGAAAACCAAGTCCACCCACACACATAACCACGCCATAGAAGAATAACAAGGTATCCCACTCTGCTCGCTGCACTTTGCTAAACACATCGAAAGGCACCACGCCCCCTAAACGCCGCAGACGTTCAATGTCACCTGCTCTTTCCGCCATCGCTTTTTTACGTGCTAGCGAGCCTGGCAACGTCATACGTAAGAAATATCCAAAAAACTGTAAGTAGCCTAAGCCCATCATCATGCCCAATACAGGCGGCAGATGCAGTAAAGTATGACAAGCTACAGCTGTCGCAATGGTGAATAGAAATAGGCAGACAATACGAATTGCGCCGCGCTTTAATTCAACATCTTCTTCCACGGCAGAAGGTTTACGTTTTTCGATAAAAAAGCTCATGATCACAGCAGGAATCAAGAAATTGACCAGTGCCGGGAAAAACAACACAAAAAACTCTTGAAACTTAACAAGGCCGGCTTGCCAAACCATTAAGGTTGTAATATCACCAAAAGGACTAAAAGCACCACCGGCATTGGCGGCAACAACGATATTGACGCAGCATAAATTAATGAATCTCTTATCACCCTCAGCCACTTTCATGACCACGGCACACATCAGCAACGCCGTGGTCAGATTGTCCGCGACAGGAGAGATAAAAAAGGCTAAAAAACCGGTGATCCAAAATAAGTTTTGATAGCTAAAGCCTTTTCTGATCATCCAAGCGCGCAGAGCATCAAAAAGTAAGCGCTCTTCCATGGCATTAATGTACGTCATGGCAACGAGCAAAAATAACATCAACTCTGCAAACTCAAGTAAATTATGTCGGAAGGCTTCCTCCGTCACTCCCGGTAAGCCATGCTGAATATATACCCAGCCAATCAGCATCCAAATTAAACCAGCAGCCACCAGCACTGGCTTAGATTTACGCATATGTAACTTTTCTTCACCCATAACGAGCGCATAGGCAACTACAAAGATACCAACACAAATGAAGCCTACGACAGAGTGAGTAAGTTCTAATTGACCTGATGAAGCGGCAAATGACTGCGAGCTAAACAGCATCAGCGTTGCAGTAAAAAGCAATAAGAGGATGCGCATTTTTTGACCTATGTTTTTAGTTAGTTTACAAGTAGGGTATTGCCCAGATTTGGGCGGCCGGATGATAACACATCCAGATGGCTAGGATGTCAGATGGAATAACAAAAAACCACGATTAAGTTAAGTTTTTAGACCAAAGTGGTACAGTAAGATGTAAAAAAAGGGAGCATTGCGCTCCCCTCTTATTTTGTAGGAACAGGTAACTAGGCAACTAAACTGCGCAGCATCCACGCATTTTTTTCATGTACTGTCATGCGTTGTGTCAGTAAATCTAGCGTGACTTCATCAGAAGCACCATCGGCTACCGGTACAATTGAACGTGCCGTTTTAGCAATAGCCTCTTGACCTTTAACCAGATCCTTAATCATATCTTCGGCTGCAGGAATACCATCCGCTTCTTTTAAGTTAGTCAGCTTAGCGTATTCTTTATAAGAACCTGGTGCAAACTCACCCAACGCGCGAATACGTTCCGCAATATCATCCACGGCAACGGCTAGCTCGGTATATTGTGTTTCAAATAAGGTATGGAGGGTTTGGAACATTGGGCCTGTTACGTTCCAGTGATAATTGTGGGTTTTCAAATACAGTGTGTAAGTATCTGCCAGTAATACAGATAACCCATGTGCAATCGCTTTACGCTGCTCTTCATCAATACCGATATTAATCTTCATAAAAATCCCCTGTGTTTAAAATAGCACTCTAACCCGCCGCTAATAGCTCTGATTAAAAACGAGTTATGGCAGTAAGAATACACGTTTTATAAGGTAATGATGGGGGTAATTTCTGAAAAAACAATGGCCCCGACAAAAAACTGTTTTGCAGGGGCCATTCGATTAGCGTTGTGAAGTTTGTAAAGCTAATTGTTGAACCAAGTACTCTTCGTAACTACCAACAAAGTTACGCACATCTTGATCAGTAATCTCAATAATACGACTGGCCAATGAAGACACAAACTCACGGTCATGGCTAACAAACAACAAGGTGCCTTTATAATGCTCAAGTGCCAAGTTTAAAGACTCAATCGATTCCATATCAAGGTGGTTAGTGGGCTCATCCATAATCAAAATATTCGGTTTTTGTAACATCAGTTTTCCGAATAACATGCGGCCCTGCTCGCCACCTGATAAGACTTTAACCGATTTCTTAATCTCATCTTGTGAAAACAGTAGGCGCCCTAAAATACCCCGAATAGCTTGCTCATCATCAGAGGGTTGCTTCCACTGGCTCATCCAATCGAATAAGCTGACATCTTCAGCAAACTCATGCGCATGGTCCTGAGCATAATAACCAATGGTGACATTTTCAGACCATTTCACCAGACCACTTTCCGGCGTTAAATCACCCACTAAGCATTTTAATAGAGTTGATTTACCAATACCGTTGGCTCCTAGAATGGCTACTTTTTCACCCACTTCAATGGTCAATTTCAGGTCTTTTAATAAATGCAGCTCACCAAAACTTTTATTTAAATCTTCAACTTCTAATGCTAAGCGGTAAAGCTGTTTTTGCTGTTCAAAACGGATAAAAGGGTTCACGCGGCTAGAGGCTTTTACTTCTTCTAATTGAATTTTCTCAATTTGTTTGGCTCGACTGGTCGCTTGGCGTGCTTTAGAAGCGTTTGCAGAAAAGCGGCTAACAAAGGTTTGCAGTTCGGCAATTTGTGCTTTCTTTTTGGCATTGTCTGACAATAAACGCTCACGCGCCTGAGTTGCAGCGGTCATATACTCGTCATAGTTACCTGGATAAACGCGCAGCTCACCAAAATCTAAATCAGCCATATGGGTACACACGCTATTTAAAAAGTGACGGTCGTGCGAAATAATAACCATGGTAGAATTACGCTCTGCCAAGACATTTTCTAACCAACGTATGGTATTGATATCCAAGTTGTTGGTGGGTTCGTCCAGCAACATAATTTCTGGATCGGCGAACAGCACCTGAGCTAATAAAACCCTTAACTTAAAACCTGGCGCGACGGCTGACATCAGGCCATAATGTAATTCAATAGGAATACCTACGCCCAACAGTAACTCACCTGCACGTGATTCAGCTGAATAGCCATCCATTTCGCCGAAAGCTACCTCTAAATCAGCCACTTTCATGCCATCTTCTTCAGTCATTTCTGGAGCTGAATATATACGATCACGCTCCGATTTTACTGCCCACAGCTCAGCATGGCCCATAATCACAGTGTCAATTACGCTGTACTGTTCAAAGGCAAATTGATCTTGATGTAATTTAGCCACTCTATGGTTTGGCTCAACAAACACATTACCCGCGGTTGGCTCTAACTCACGGCTTAAAATTTTCATAAAAGTGGACTTGCCACAGCCGTTAGCGCCGATTAAACCATAGCGATTACCATCGCCAAATTTAACAGAAATATTTTCAAACAACGGCTTAGCGCCGAATTGCATGGTAATGTTATTGGTTGAAATCACAAATTGGTCCGTTACTGGGTTAAAACAGCTAAAAAGGGAGCGTTACTATACGCGCTTTACGCAAAAAACTCAAAAATAAGGCATAGCAACTGTGGGTGTTTACGGGTATTAAAAAACTTGAAAACCGGCTAAATACCGGTTTTTGAAGTTAAACTAATTAACGTGCACAGTTATAAAGCGGATGCCACAGCTTTCGCGGTCAGTTCAGTAATGGTATGCCATGCTTTTTCAGCAATAGCATTATCAGGAACAATCCAAGATCCGCCGACGCAACTAACATTTGGTAAAGCTAAATAATCACGGAAATTTTGTTCATTAATCCCCCCAGTAGGGCAAAATCTAATATCCGCAAAAGGACCATAAATAGATTTTAAGGTTTTCACGCCACCAGCGGCTTCTGCTGGGAAAAATTTAAAATGGGTGTAACCTAGGCTCATCCCCTCCATCAATTCAGAGATACTGGCGATACCTGGGATTAAGGGGATGCTGGCTTCTTTTCCAGCCTGCAATAATTCGCGTGTCATCCCTGGGCTAATAGCAAATTTCGCGCCTGCAGCAATCACGGCATTTAACTGCTCTGCATTCGTTACCGTTCCAGCGCCCACCACAGCCTCAGGCACTTCTTCTGCTAAAAGCTTGATCGCTGCAAGCGCCTCAGGAGTCCGAAGTGTGACTTCTAACACCTTAATACCGCCAGCTAACAGGGCTTTAGCCAAGGGCACTGCATCTGCTAGATCCTTTATTACAATTACCGGTACAACCGGCCCCATAGCAAACACCGCGGATGATTGTAATTGCCAATTCGTAAATGCCATAACTTAACCCGCCAATGTTTGTTTTAAATACACTGCGGCACCCAATAAGCCTGGTTGCTCCGCAGTAACAATAAAAATAGGAATTTGTCGATTAAACTCAGCAAAACGGCCTTTAGCTTCAAAGCGAGCTCTGAATTCGCTAGCACTCAGCAGTGGCAGCAACTTAGGTACGATACCGCCAGCGATATAAACACCGCCAAAGGTACTTAACGTAAGCGCCAAATCTCCAGCGATACTGCCTAAA
This sequence comes from uncultured Rheinheimera sp., assembly GCA_964577005.1. Lineage (GTDB taxonomy): Bacteria > Pseudomonadota > Gammaproteobacteria > Enterobacterales > Alteromonadaceae > Alishewanella. The sequence goes on along the minus strand of CAZNXI010000068.1, from coordinate 9,016 downwards.
CTGGCATAAAACTGTTGCACAGCAGCCTTTGCTAGATCAGAGGTATTGCTTAAGGCCTGCTGTCCAATTTCACCAGCATTCAGCGCTGGTGTTGATAGACTTTGATAGGCCGCTAAAGCCGAGTAGAGTGCTTCTAAACCCGGACCAGATAACAAACGCTCAGGTGAAACATGGCCAAATTGTGCTGCCAAGTAACGCTGAATAAACCATTCCTGTTCGTTTTGTGGCGCCCAATCGACGTGCCCGCCTTCACCTGGCAATGGAATGTACTTGTCAGCGACTGGGATTAAATGCGCAACACCCAGGCCCGTCCCGGCCCCAAGCACTGCCATCGGTTTACCACTTTGCGCAGCTTCCCCACCAATCTGAATTTTTTGATCTTCAGCAAGCGCCGGCAAACACATCGCAACAGCCGTAAAATCATTCATCACCAGTAAGCTGTTAAGCTGTAACTGACTTTGCATTGCCTGTATCGAGAATTGCCAATGAAAGTTAGTCATTTGCACATTATCACCATTGACTGGGCAAGCAATGGCGATGGCAACGTCCTTAATATGGCAAAGTTGCTGTTGTACTTGGTAATGCGTAAGCGCATCTGCCAAACTGGCAAAATCCGCACAGGGATAAACGGCAACGAGATCCAGTGCTAAAGTATCTAAAGCCACACGACTAAATCGCGCATTAGTGCCACCAATATCGGCAACTATGGCAAATTGACGCATATTAGCCATGCAAATGTTCCTCAGTGATAAACAAGCTGCAAGCACCTTGCTCGGCCCCTGTTAACTGCAGACGCATCACACCAAACATTTCACGACCCATGCCGTAGAGGTTAGCCGACAGATCTGCGGTTGCTAAAGGTCTCGCCGCTAACTCTGCTGCATCCACTAAGATATCTAACTTGCCGGTTTCGCCATCAACTAACAGTAGATCACCGGTTTGAATTTTCGCAATATTGCCACCATCAACCGCTTCAGGGGTTAAATGTATCGCGGCCGGTACCTTACCTGAGGCGCCAGACATTCTGCCGTCGGTCACTAAGGCCACTTTGTAACCTTTATCCTGCAATACCCCCAAAGGTGGAGTTAGCTTGTGTAATTCTGGCATACCACAGGCTTTCGGGCCTTGGAAACGCACAACCACAACACAGTCTTTATTTAATTCACCGGCTTTAAAAGCGGCATCAAGTTCATGCTGGCTATGAAATACTACTGCTGGCGCTTTAACGACTTCAGTACCTGAACGTAAAGAAGAGGTTTTCATTACGGCACGGCCAATATTGCCCGACATTAAAATCAAGCCACCATGCGGTTTAAAGGGCTTCGCTGCGGAAGTTAACACCTCGGTATCGCCTGATTCCGTCGGCCCATCTACCCAGACTAATTTGCCATCTTGCAACTCAGGAACTTGGGTATAGCGACGCAGCCCTGGTCCAGCAATTGTTTGTACATCCTCATGCACCAAACCGTTATCTAACAGCGTACGAATCAAATACGCCATACCACCAGCATGTTGGAAGTGATTGATATCAGCCTGACCATTTGGATAAATCCGTGTGATTAACGGCGTGGCATCTGATAATTCAGCAAAATCATCCCAGTTCACAATAAAACCGGCTGAGCGAGCAACGGCCACTAAGTGCATGGTATGATTGGTAGAACCACCCGTGGCGAGTAATCCCACAATACCATTAACAATCGCCTTGGCATCGACTAATTTACCGATAGGCAAATAGTCTGTACCAAGGTCAGTTAAGCGCGTAACTTGTCTGGCAGCGGCTTTCGTTAATTCATCCCGCAATGGCGTATTCGGGTTAACAAAAGACGAACCCGGTAAATGTAAGCCCATCATTTCAACCACTAATTGGTTGGAGTTAGCCGTACCGTAAAAGGTACAAGTACCTGCAGAATGATAAGACTTTGCTTCAGCCTCTAAGAGCTCTTCTTTGCCAACCTTACCTTCAGCAAAAAGTTGACGCACCCGCGCTTTTTCTTTATTCGGAATGCCAGAGGGCATAGGACCGGCTGGAACGAAGACAAAGGGTAAATGCCCAAAACTAAGTGCCGACATTAGCAAGCCTGGGACAATTTTGTCACAGATACCCAGCATCAAGCCGCCATCAAACATATTATGCGATAACCCTACCGCGGCCGACATAGCAATGACATCTCGGCTTAGTAAGCTTAACTCCATCCCCGGCTGGCCTTGCGTAACGCCATCACACATCGCAGGCACACCACCAGCAAATTGCGCAACACTACCGACTTCATTCACGGCCTGCTTAATCAAATCAGGGTAGCTTTGATAAGGCTGATGCGCAGATAACATATCGTTGTAGGACGAAATAATCCCAATATTGGTTTTCGTTAAACTACGTAAATCCGCTTTATCTTGCGCATTACACGCAGCAAAACCATGCGCTAAGTTGCCACAACTCAAGGCGCCGCGATGCGGGCCTTTTTGCCGTGCCTGCTCCAGTCTGGCTAAATAAATGGCCCGGCTTTTGCTGCTACGAGCAATAATACGATCGGTAACCTGCTGAATTACTGGGTTCATCATTGACCTCTATTTCGGTGAATACATCACGTCAACACACAATGCTGGATGATGTAAAAAAGCGCTAATGGGCATTTGCATGGGATCTTGGTTAGCAAGTGCCTGTTGCAAAACAGGAAACTTGTTCTCTCCCACCAGGTGTAGAAAAATATGTTTGCTATGCAGCAAGCGAGCCTTGCTGAGACTAATCCGTTGAAAAGGCGCAGTAGTTGGTTCAGTCGCAAGTACAACAGGCGCGGAATCGCTTAAACCAAGGCTAAGCTGGGCGCTGCATGGAAATAACGATGCAGTATGGCCATCTTCGCCCATCCCTAAAATAACGGCATCAAAACAAGGTAACGTTTCGACTCTTGCTAAAATTTCAGGGATGGCAGCAAAGGCATCGTTCGCAGGCGCATATAAACTGACAAAAGTGGCTTTAGACGCGAATTCTTGTAATAGTGTTGCTTTGACTAACCGTTCATTGCTTTGCTCAGAATCAATAGGCAGATAACGATCATCAGCCAATAAAATGGTCACTTTTTCCCAAGCTAAAGGCGTTGCCGCCAGTGTTTTAAACAACGCCTGCGGAGTACGACCGCCTGACACCACCAAATAGGCGGCACCACGCTGTGCAATTGCCTCGGTAAGGATAGTGACCAATCGCTCGGCGAAGTTCTGGTTTAAACTGTTACTGTCGTCAAACTGATGAAGAACATACATTTTTACTCATCCCAATTTCTATCGTCACGAGCCATCATAGAGATAGCAGAGACAGGGCCCCAGCTACCTGATTGATAAGACTTAGGTGGCTCATTGCTATTACGCCAAGCATTAATGATGCCATCCACCCATTGCCACGCTTGTTCAACTTCATCGCGGCGCACAAACAAATATTGATTACCGAGCATCGCTTCTAATAATAAGCGCTCGTAAGCATCGGCAATCCGCTGCGACTTAAAGGTTTCATCAAAACTTAAATCTAACTTACTTTGTTGCAAGCGCATATGCTCACCGAGACCAGGAATTTTATTCATCATTTGAATTTCAACCCCTTCATCGGGTTGTAAACGAATGATTAGTTTGTTCGCGGGCAATTCTCGGTAGGTTTCATGAAAAATATTATGGGGTTGTGGTTTAAAACAAATTACCACTTCACTGTGCTTTTTCGGCATGCGTTTACCCGTTCTCAAGTAAAACGGCACACCAGCCCAACGCCAATTATCGATATCAACTTTAATGGCAACAAAGGTTTCGGTTTTACTATTGGGCCGAGCGCCCTCTTCTTCTAAATAGCCCGGAACTGCCTGACCGGTAGCAAAGCCAGAGGTATACTGGCCACGTACAGTTTTTTCCTGAATATTAGTATGATCAATTCGGCGTAACGCTTTTAACACTTTTAACTTTTCATCACGGATACTGTCGGCATCAAGTCTTGCCGGTGGTTCCATCGCGATAAGCGATAAGACTTGTAGCAGATGGTTCTGCACCATATCACGCATCTGCCCTGCGTCATCGTAATAACTCCAGCGGCCTTCAACACCGACTTCTTCTGCTACAGTTATCTGTACATGGTCAATGGCGTTATGGTCCCAATTTGAGGCAAAAATGGCATTAGCGAAGCGTAAAGCCAGTAAGTTAAGTACGGTTTCTTTGCCTAAATAGTGATCAATGCGATAGATCTGACATTCTTTAAAATATTCAGCGACTTTATCGTTAATCACGCGAGATGAGGCCAAATCATGGCCAATCGGTTTTTCCAACACTACTCGAGAAGGTTCAGCCGCTAATCCGGCTTCAGCTAAACCACGGCAAAGATCACCAAATAAAGAAGGAGGTGTGGCAAAATAACTCACAGGAATACGTTGGGTAATATCAACGACATTATTGAGTTTTTGGTAATCCGAAGTTTTGGTTAAATCAATGGCAACGTAATGCAATTTATTGGCTAAGGTTGCCCAAACCTGTTCATCAAGAGGTTCAGTTTTTAAAAATCGAGCAAGGTTGGTCTTCACCAACTCGATGTAGGCAGCACTGTCCATTTCATCACGAGCTACCCCGATAATACGTGAATCGGCAGCAAGTAAGCCTGCTTTTTCCAATTGATAGAGTGCAGGTAACAACTTTCTACGGGCTAAATCGCCTTTGGTGCCAAAAAGAATAAGATCACATGCTTGGTTGTGCGTTGTGGTTGTCATAACTCAGCCTTGATAAGATGTAATTTTACAACACTTAACCCATACTAACGGACTCAATGTCGCTTGTAAACGCAATATCATGTAATTAAATTACAAAATAACCTAAATAACGAATATCTATATATTATAGTGCAGCTTTTATCGCATTCCTCGCGATTTGTGGTAAATTTAGTACTGTTTTGTTTCATCTATTGAAATAGCACAGTGTAGCAAACAGCAAAATTTAACTTAGCAACCCTGTCTCGATGTAACGGGAACAGACAAGCGCAGGTATCCGCGAATGAATGTACTGGAAAAAATTGTTAGCACCGTCAATAACTTCAGCAAATCTGAACGCAAGGTTGCAGATGTTATTTTGGCTAACCCGCAAATGACGATCCACAGCAGTATTGCTGCTCTGGCCAAGATGGCTGATGTAAGTGAGCCAACTGTAAACCGTTTTTGTCGTCGTTTAGACACTAAAGGGTTTCCAGACTTTAAATTGCATCTGGCGCAAAGTCTGGCAAACGGCACGCCTTATGTAAATCGTCATGTTGAAGAAGAAGACGGTCCTGAAGCCTACACTGCCAAAATCTTTGAATCAACTATGGCAGCATTAGACACGGCACGGCAAAGAGTCGATATTAATGCCATTAACCGAGCGGTGGATGTATTAACCCAAGCGAAGAAAATTTCTTTTTTTGGCTTAGGTGCTTCAGCCTCTGTCGCGCATGATGCGCAAAACAAATTTTTCCGTTTCAATGTTCCTGTTGTTTGCTTTGATGACATTGTTATGCAACGTATGTCGGCTATTAATAGTAGCGATGGCGATGTGGTGGTGTGTATAAGCCATACTGGTCGCACTAAGAATCTATGTGATATTGCCGCGATTGCGCGGGAAAACGATGCGACCGTTATTGGTATAACAGCCTACGATAGCCCCCTCGCCCGAGAGTGTACGCTGGTGTTATCACTGGATGTGCCTGAGGACACGGATATGTATATGCCAATGGCGTCAAGAGTGGCACAACTGGTGTTAATTGATATCTTGGCGACCGGCTTTACGTTGCGTCGTGGTAGTAAGTTTAGAGAGAACCTGAAGAAGGTGAAAGACAGCTTACGAGGGTCACGTTTTGATAAAAAAGATGCAGTAAATTAATCAGGTACGATGAGTTGCCCTGTAATTTTAATTCAGTTTTACGCTATATTCTGTAATAAAATTACATTAGACTAGTGAGATGCTTTTTTATTTGCACTCAAACAGCAGGAGTTTTCAATGCGTAGAAGAACTAAAATTGTCGCAACCTTAGGCCCAGCAACCAATACTCAAGCCACCATTGAAAAACTCATTGAGGCAGGTGCCAGTGTTTTTCGCTTAAATTTTTCCCACGGTGCTGCAGAAGACCATAAAGAACGTGCTGAAATGGTCAGAGCAGCTGCCAGCAAGTTAGGCTGTCACGTCGCTATTTTAGGTGATTTACAGGGCCCGAAAATCCGCGTTTCTACCTTTAAAGAAGGGGCCGTATTGTTAGAAGAAGGCCAGTCATTTGTGCTTGATGCTGCTTTAGCCAAGGGCGAAGGTGATGTACAGCAAGTGGGTATTGATTACAAAGAACTGCCGCAAGATGTCAAGCCGGGTGATTTGTTGCTACTTGACGACGGGCGTATCCAGTTACAAGTTACTGCTGTGGAAGGCGATCGCGTACTCACCACGGTCACGGTAGGCGGTAAGCTCAGTAATAATAAAGGTATTAATCGCCAAGGCGGTGGCTTAACGGCCCCAGCCCTTACCGAGAAAGATAAGCGTGATATTATTACTGCGGCGGCTATCGATGTAGATTATCTTGCCGTCTCTTTCCCACGTTGTGGTGATGACTTAAGACTTGCTCGCGAATTAGCGCAAGCTGCCGGTTCTGAAGCGCGCATTATGGCCAAAGTAGAACGGGCTGAAGCGGTGGCTGATGATGAAACCCTAGATGATATTATTCGGGCCTCTGATGCGGTGATGGTTGCACGTGGTGATTTGGGTGTAGAAATTGGCGACGCGGAATTAGTCGGTCAGCAAAAGCGCATTATTGCACGCTCTCGCCAATTAAATCGAATCGTTATCACCGCCACGCAGATGATGGAGAGCATGATTGAAAACCCAATGCCTACCCGCGCTGAAGTGATGGATGTTGCTAACGCGGTGTTAGATGGGACAGATGGTGTTATGCTTTCTGCCGAGACAGCGGCAGGTAAATACCCTATTGAAACAGTAAAAGCCATGGTGCGAGTTTGTAATGGTGCAGAAAAACACCCTTCCATTCAAAGCTCGAAGCATCGTATGAATCTGAGTTTCACTGAAGTCAGTGAAACGATTGCGTTATCTGCGATGTATGCAGCTAACCACTTAGCCGGCATTAAAGCAATTATTACGCTGACAGAGTCTGGTTATACAGCAAAATTAATGTCTCGAATTACCTCGTCGCAACCTATCTATGCCTTATCACGCCATGTAAAAACCTTAAACAAGATGGCCATGTACCGTGGTGTCTATCCTGCCTACTTTGATAGCACCGAAGTTGATGTGGCAGAGCTGGCAGATCGTGCTATTAACGTTATTCGTCAACAAGCCGGTTTAGTCACGGGTGATTTAGTGATCATTACCCATGGAGATGTGATGTTACAGGTTGGCGCTTCCAATACCTGTAAGATTGTTACGGTTAAATAACCTGTTCTGTAAAAGATGCCCTAACTACTGGGGCATCTTCTTACCTGCATTATGTTTGCTGGCGACGCTTTCCTATTACTGTTGTTGCTGAAGTTTACGACTTTTTCGAGCGTTTCGATAATCGACAAATTGCGGTGCTAAAGCAGTTAATGCCGAACCAGCAACGACCAATAAGGCCCCCATCCAAGACCAAAGATTCAACTGCTGTGGCGAAAATTGTGGCCAGATCCAAGCGACAACATTTGCACTTAGAATGGTTAGCAAAGGCGTGATCGCTAAAACCGCACTGACTTTTGACGCTTCCCAATGATGTAACGCCTCAGCAAAGGCACCATAAGCCACTACGGTATTTAAACAACAAAATAGCAACAGTGACCATTGTAATAGCGTTAAATCTGCAACTGGAGCAAAGTCAGAGACTGGCATAAACGCAAAAGTACCCGCAAAATAAATTAAATACATAATTTGCTTTGAGTTGTAGTGCATTAATAACTGTTTTTGCGCTAACGCATAAGCGGCCCAAGTAATCGCAGCAACCACAACTAAGAGTATGCCAAGTGTTTCACTCCCCGCCTGACTTAATAGCGTAAAAAGGCGTTCATTAAAGAACAACAATAAACCCATGACTAACAAGGTGGCGCCTACTCGTTGCCAAAATAAAAAACGTTCTTTAAAGATAATAATTCCGCCAAGCATCATCAAAAAAGGCGCAAGTTGAATTAAGGTTTGTGCCGTTTCAGCCGTCAGTAGATGTAAGCCAGACAAGTAAAAAATATAATTAAGTAATAAACCTACAATAGCCACAACCATAAGCCAGGCAATTTTTAGCTGTTTTAACAACGCGAGCTTTGGTAATTTGCCGCGCATGCCTAACCATATCCCCACGATAACCGCGGCAACTAAAAAGCGGATTGCGGTAATTGTATTCGCCGTAAACACCTCAAGCAGTATTTTTAGTGCAATAGGCAATACCCCCCACAAAATTGCCGTGGTGAGCGCCAACATTAACCCAACGAGAGTTCTACCGGTGATTTGATGCATGAAAAGCGTTTTCCTGAACAAAAAGTCTGACAGAGCGTCATCGGTGCTATTGTCGCCTAAAAGACTAAGTGCTGTCGCGCCATTTCTCTAAAATTGCGATAAATCAAAGTCACTTAACGAATTCGGCTTATACTGATATGCAGATAACAGGAGACTTGGCTATGACAAGGATAAAACGTATTGGTGTTTTAACCTCTGGTGGTGATGCGCCGGGGATGAACGCCGCAATCCGGGCAATACAACTTACCGCTGCAAGCTATAATATTGAGGTAATTGGCTTTAAACATGGCTACAGGGGTTTATTAGAACAAGACTATAAAACCTTATTACCGCATCATGTCGACAATATTATTCAACGCGGCGGCACTATTTTAAAAAGTGCGCGCTGCCCTGCGCTACAAACAGTTGAGGGCCCACAAATTGCTGCCGCGACCTTACAGCAACTGAATATCGATGCGCTCATTGTGATTGGGGGCGATGGCAGCTTTCGTGGGGCGTTAGAAATTGCTAAACATTTTGCTGGCCAAATCATTGGTGTGCCAGGAACTAT
>CAZNXI010000067.1:0-14145 GCA_964577005.1 uncultured Rheinheimera sp. | reverse complement strand
CAAGGCCAATAGACCACGCTAATGTATCAATATGCCATGTCCAGAACCCGGCCTCACTACACGCTTTGTTAAATGCGACACTGCCATCAACAGTACACATTTTTGCATTAGTAAGGTGGTGCTGAATATGACTTGATACGGTTAATTCACCTGCAGCCATGTTTCATCCCAATAATCAATGTTTAAAGAAAATTGCTGTTGACCATTGTGCCAGTAGTGTCAGGATATAACCGAGCATCAGAGGACCTGCTGCGATTTCCTGTTGCATAACAACTGCAAACAGCACTATAGTCAAAATTATTTTCAACGAATGACCGCGAACCATCGCCGTCTTCGCTTGTTCTACGCTACCACGACCTAAAGTCCAAAATGCGATTAGCGCAAACACAAAATTCGGTACCGCAGCGATAAGTCCACCTTTAAAAGCCGACTTTGCCGCTAATTCATCACTGGTAATAGCAAAATATACTGCTGTTAAAGCGGCAATGACAACCTGAAAAGCGACTAATTTATAGGCTGAAATTCGAACCTGTCGCGGATTCGGTTGCATTACATCTCCACTTTCAATTTGTGCCAAATAGCTTAGGCAAAAAACTGCCGCAAGTATACTTAAGTTGCCTTGTTTTGCAACAAAAAGCGGTTGCAACTATGGTCTTGTAGCTGATTCGAAAACAGCTATTGTCCGTTATGCTTCACTAAGCTTTAATTTGTCTAAAATACCGTCTAATTCTGACAGGCTGCTGTAGTTGATCACTAAGTTGCCTTTGCCTTTTTTGTTATAGTCGATCGATACCTGTGCGGCAAAATGTTCTGCTAAACGTTGCTCCAAAGCAGCAACATCAGGATCTTTCGGCTTTTCCGTTTTAGTTGGTTGAGGTTCTAGTATTTTTCGTACTAAATTCTCTGTATCACGCACAGTGAGTTGCTTTGCTGCTACTAGTCTTGCGGCATCAGATTGGCTAATACCTTCAAGCGCTAATAAAGCCCGAGCATGGCCCATTTCAATATCGCCATGTTCTAATAATAATTTTACGTCATCATTTAGCTGATTTAGCCTTAGCAAGTTACTTACACTGGCTCTTGATTTACCGACAGCATCGGCAACTTGCTGGTGAGTTAATTCAAACTCTGACAGCAATCTTTGCAGAGCAACAGCTTCTTCCATAGCGTTTAAGTCTTCACGCTGGATGTTTTCGATAAGCGCAATAGCAACGGCCGCTTCATCGGGTACATTTTTAATCAAGCAAGGTACTTCTGCCAGTTGTGCTAACTGCGCAGCACGCCAGCGTCGTTCGCCAGCAATAATTTCAAAACTATTTTCAGCAAGTGTACGCACGACTATGGGTTGGATAACGCCTTGAGCTTTTATAGAATTCGCTAAATCTTCCAGAGCGTCTTGTGACATATCTTTGCGTGGCTGGTATTTCCCAGGTTTCAGAAATTCAACAGGGATAGTTTGCAGCTCTGATGCCTGAACAGAGGTTGTGTGAGCGGGTTTACTTGCTGTTAGCAGAGCATCAAGCCCTCTACCTAAGCCACGTTTTTTTAAAGACATGCTTACTCAAATTCCTTTACTTGTTTTACTGAGCTAGGGTAGCGTTATTTGCTTTTTTTTCAGAGCGTCGTAACATTTCGCCTGCTAAGGCTAAATAGGCTTTAGCACCGCTAGAGCTTTTGTCATAGTACATTACGGGTGTGCCGAAACTGGGAGCTTCTGCTAATCGCACATTTCGTGGTATCACAGCACGATAAACTTTATCGCCAAAATGTTGTTTTAGCTGTTCTGAAACATCGTTTGCTAAACGATTACGAGGATCGTACATCGTCCGCAGTACCCCTTCGATCTTAAGATCAGCGTTAACCACCGCAGCTAATTTGTTAATAGTATCAACTAAGGCGGTAAGGCCTTCTAACGCAAAATACTCGCATTGCATTGGCACTAAAACGCTATCTGCGGCAGCCATAGCATTAACTGTTAACATATTTAATGAAGGAGGGCAGTCGATAAAAATAAAATCGTAGCTGCTTTTGTAAGCTTTCAGGGCATTACGCAAGCGAAGTTCACGTGCGAATACATCCATCAGCCTGACTTCAGCAGCCGTGACATCTGAGTTAGCCCCAATTAAGTGATAACCGCCGGCAGTTTCTTTGACAACGACTTCAGAAAGCGGTTTTTCATCAACTAACAGATCATAAGCGCTGGCAGCGAGTTCATACTTATCCACACCGCTGCCCATAGTCGCATTGCCTTGCGGATCCAGATCGATTAATAGCACCTTGCGTTTGGTTGCAGCCATCGAGGCTGCTAAATTCACCGCTGTTGTAGTTTTACCTACACCGCCTTTTTGGTTAGCTATTGCGATGATTTTACCCACGGGATCCCTCTTAGTGATTATACTTTTGCCAAAATAACCAAATGACGCTGAGCGTCTAGCTCTGGAACTTTCAACTGTTGAATAGCAGTTACTTTAACAAAATCCGGCAAAGCTGCAATTTCTTCTTGCACAGCGGCCCCTTTCATGGCGAAAAACTGGCCATTTAACGCAGGTAAGTGCTTACACCAGTTCAGCATATCATTAAGTGAAGCAAAAGCCCGACTAATTACACCATCATATCCTGCAATTGGTTGGTGTTCTTCTACTCGGCTTTGTATAGGGGTAATATTGGTTAAACCTAGCTGCAGTTTTACCTGATTTAAAAAGCGAATGCGTTTGCCTAGACTATCCAGCAAGGTAAAGTGTTTTTCAGGATAATAAATAGCCAGTAGTACGCCCGGTAAACCAGGGCCTGTACCGACATCAATGAAGTTGTTACCTGTTAGGTGAGGTGCAACAACTAAGCTGTCCAGGATGTGCTTAATTAGCATTTCCTGTGGATCGCGCACTGAGGTTAAATTATAAGCACTGTTCCACTTGTCCAGTAAATTAACATAAGTTACACATTGCTGCAGTTGTGTCTCAGTTAGTTCTAGTGACGTTTGCGCAATAAGCTCGCGCAAACGAGATAACAAATCTGGCATAGAGATCCTTTAGGCGCTTTTACGCAACAAGCCTTGTTTTTTCAGATAAACCAATAATAACGAGATAGCAGCAGGGGTAATACCTGAGATCCTTGAGGCTTGTCCAACAGTTTCTGGCTGTGTCTGGTTTAATTTTACGACGACTTCGTTTGATAACCCTTTTACTTGGCTATAATCAAATTTAGTTGGCAATTTAGTCGCTTCGTTTCGTTGCTGCTTAGCAATTTCATCTTGTTGACGATTGATATACCCTTCGTATTTGATTTGGATCTCAACTTGTTCAGCCGCTACAGGATCCATTAAACCGGGTCCAAGATCTTCTATTTTAAATAAATCTGCATAAGTCATTTCTGGTCTGCGGATCAATTCTTCTAAGTTGGCTTCACGACTTAACGGCGTTTTTAATAACGAATTTATCTGCATTAATGCCGCGTGTTGCGGGTGGATCCAAGTTTGTTGTAAACGTTGTCTTTCGCGCTCAATAAGTTCCATTTTTTCATTAAAGGCTGCCCAACGGATATCATCAACCAAGCCAAATTCGCGACCTTTTGTTGTTAAGCGTGCATCAGCATTATCTTCACGCAGCATTAAGCGATATTCCGCTCTACTGGTAAACATACGGTAGGGTTCTTTGGTGCCTAACGTAGTTAAATCATCCACTAACACACCCAGATAAGCTTGATCGCGGCTTGGAGACCAGCCTTCCTTTTCCTGCGCGTATAACGCTGCATTCAAGCCAGCGAGTAAGCCTTGGGCGCCAGCTTCTTCATAGCCGGTTGTGCCATTGATCTGGCCTGCAAAAAATAGCCCTTTAATAAATTTTGTCTCAAGGGTCGCTTTCAGATCTCTAGGATCAAAGAAATCATATTCTATGGCATAGCCTGGTCTGGTTATGTACGCATTTTCCATACCTTTGATCGAACGAACAATACTAAGTTGCACATCAAAAGGTAAGCTGGTTGAGATGCCATTTGGATAAAGCTCATGCGTTGTTAAACCTTCAGGTTCGATAAAGATCTGATGTTTATCTTTGTCTGCAAAACGCATGATCTTATCTTCAATCGAAGGGCAATATCTTGGTCCTATGCCTTCGATCACGCCTGTATACATGGGTGAGCGATCTAAGTTATTACGGATCACATCGTGTGTTTTTTCGTTGGTATAGGTGATATAGCAAGGGATCTGCGTTGGATGATCGCTGTGTTTTCCTAGAAAAGAAAACACGGGTGTTGGAGTATCACCTGGCTGAGCTTGCATTACTGAGAAATCTACTGTTCTTGCATCAATACGTGGTGGCGTACCTGTTTTTAAGCGATCAACGCGAAAGGGCAACTCACGTAAGCGTTTTGCTAAGGCGATAGAAGGTGGATCGCCTGCTCGGCCACCTGAAAATTGTTCCAGACCAATGTGGATCTGGCCGCCAAGAAAAGTTCCAACGGTAAGCACTACGCTTTTGCTGCGGAACTTTAAACCCATTTGGGTAACGACACCCTTTACCTGATCCTGCTCTACAATAAGATCATCGCATGCTTGTTGAAAGATCTTCAGATTCGGTTGGTTTTCAAGGATGTGTCTGATCGCAGCGCGATAAAGCTGTCTGTCTGCTTGTGCTCTTGTTGCTCGAACAGCAGGGCCTTTTGAACTGTTTAGGGTGCGAAATTGAATACCGCCTTTGTCTGCAGCTATAGCCATTGCACCGCCTAAGGCGTCAATTTCTTTGACTAAGTGCCCCTTGCCTATACCACCAATAGCGGGATTACACGACATCTGGCCGAGAGTTTCGATGTTGTGTGTTAATAATAATGTATTTTGACCTGCTCTTGCTGCAGCTAATGCGGCTTCCGTTCCAGCATGACCTCCACCCACTACGATCACATCAAAATTTTCTTGAAACAGCATTATTGCCTCGAGTCAGTTACAAAGTTAAACAGGGTGCATATTGTAGCTTGATCTTGCTTCGAGTGAAATGCCTAACACTGATCAGGATCGTGCTTAATATATATAGGATCTTTTTAAGATCTTTTCTGTTATTACTTCTATTACTAAGGCTATTTTGCGTGGATAAGCCATTTTAGTAATTGAGGATCAATCAATTACAACAGATCAGATCCTGTGATCAACCTTGGATCTGATCGCGTTTAACAGGTGTGTAAGATCCGTATTTATACACAGAGGTTGCCGAATTTATTTTTACAAATAGGATAAATACAGGTTAAACACCGTAAAAAGCTTCACTTATCCACATTCCGTTTAGTTAAATCAAAATATTGTGTGTAAATTGAGGATAACAAGATCATAAGATCCTGTAGCGCTGTAATTGCTTGCTTTTGCCGGATCCACGCTGCGGATCCGGTTTAAAGTTATCCCGACCTGGATCAGGATAAGCTGTGCATAAGTTCTGGTAGCCAAGCCAAAGCGAGATCTTCTGGTAGATCGCTTGCTAAGACATCAATATCTAATCCTGGTAATAGGGCTTTAGCCCCTTTTTTATTCAGTAAGGCGGCTATTTTTTTACCCGCTAAACAAAAAGTATCGTAACTGGAATCACCTAAAGTGATCACTGCGTAAGAAAGTGTGGTAAGATAGCTGCGATCTTGTGCTAATTGATCCGCAAAGGGTTGAATATTATCAGGCAGATCTCCTGCGCCATAGGTGGATGTAATCACTAACCAGATATTATTTTGGTTTAGCTGATTGAGTTTGGGTTTCAGATGAATGTTAACTTCATAACCCGCTTGTACCAGTGCTTCAGCAACTTGTTCTGCCACATATTCCGCTGCGCCCATTTGGCTGCCGACGAGGATTTCGATCATTTTTGCCTCTCGCTTGTTAAATGATTGGCTATACTACTGGAATAAAATTGAATAAGGCTATTTAAACTTATTCGATTTCGCGTTTTTACTGCTTTGCAGGCATAGTAAAAGCGACAATTGCACTACCACTGCGCCTGCGTGTTATTGAGGTTTAAACAACGTATGTCTGACACTGTGTCATTTTCCCAGCTAATGCTGCCTGAAGCTATTGTTCGTGCTGTTACTGAACTTGGCTATGAATCGCCGTCGCCTATTCAAGCCGCGGCTATCCCTAAACTATTAGCTGGCGAAGATGTATTAGGCCAGGCGCAAACAGGTACTGGTAAAACCGGTGCTTTCGCGCTACCGTTATTAGCACGGCTTGATCCGGCTCAAAACGATCCACAAATTTTAGTTTTAGCGCCCACTCGTGAATTAGCGATTCAGGTTGCTGAAGCTTTTCAAGCTTATGCTCGTTATATGCCAGCATTTCATGTCCTGCCTTTATACGGTGGTCAGAGCTATACCAACCAGCTGAAATCGTTAAAACGTGGTTCGCAGGTGATTGTAGGTACGCCAGGTCGTATTCTTGATCACTTAGAGCGTGGCACCTTAAAGCTTGATAAGTTGCGCGCCATCGTGCTGGATGAAGCCGATGAAATGTTGCGTATGGGCTTTATTGATGATGTGCAAACCATTATGGATGCTACGCCACCAGGCCGTCAGGTGGCGATGTTCTCTGCAACTATGCCAGCACCGATCCGTGCTATAGCGCAGAAACATTTAAAAAATGCTGAAGAAATTAAAATTGCCTCTAAAACCAGTACCGTTGAGCGTATTACGCAGCGTTATGTAATGTTAGATGGTAATCAGAAATTAGATGCCTTAACGCGCGTTTTAGAAGGCGAAGAGTACGATGCTAGCATCGTGTTTGTGCGCACGAAAAGTGCCACTGAAGAAATCGCTGAGAAATTGGGTGCCCGTGGTTATGCTGTGGCCTGCTTAAATGGTGATATGAACCAAGCACACCGTGAGCAAACCATTCGCCGTATGAAGGCGAGCCAGCTTGATATTATTGTAGCTACGGACGTTGCCGCTCGCGGTTTAGACGTTGAGCGTATCAGTCTGGTAGTGAACTATGATATTCCTTACGATAGCGAAGCTTATGTACACCGTATCGGTCGTACTGGCCGTGCAGGTCGTGAAGGTAAAGCTATTTTATTCGTATCACCACGTGAGCGTCGTTTACTGCGTACTATCGAACATGCGACTAAGCAGCCGATCGAACCCATGAGCCTGCCAACTGGCCAAGTGATTGAACAGCGTCGGATCGAATCGTTCCGTGAGCAATTAGCGCAAACCGTTGAAACGCAAAACTTAAGTTTCTTCGAAACGTTAATTACTGATTGGCGTGAAAAGCTGGAAACGACCGATGCCGATCTGGCAGCCGCTTTGTTGTATTTAGCACAAAAAGATCAGCCGTTAAACGTAGCGAAACAATTCCCTGAATTGCGTCAGCCACATGCTCGCGCGGAACGGAATGAGCGTAGTGATCGCGGCAGTGAACGTCGTGATCGTCCAGCGGGTGATCGGCCTGAGCGTGGTCCGCGTCAACGTCGTGAATTACAAGGTGACTACAATACCTATCGTATTGAAGTCGGTAAAGAGCATGGTGTACGTGCTGGCGATATCGTGGGTGCTATTGCCAATGAAGCCAATATTGATAGCCAGTTTATCGGTAACATCAAATTGTTTGATCATTTCAGTACTGTAGAACTGCCGGCGAATATTCCAAATGAAATTTTCCAGCATTTGAAAAAAGTGTATGTTCGTAAGCAGAAACTTAATATTACGGTGGACACGGGTGCAGCTCCTGTTAGCGAACGTCGTCCAGCGGGTCCTGGTCCGCGGCCAGGTGCTGCGCCACGCGCTCCTCGCAAACCGAGAGATTAATGCTGTCCGATCAGCATTTACTGCGTTAAGTTAATCATGTTGTAAAAGCCTCGGATATTCCGAGGCTTTTTTTATAGTTGTTCTGCTGTTTCTTAATAGATTGTGTTTATTGATAAATACTGTTTGTGCCCTTTAAAGTTTCACGAAGATGCCATAGATCCAGCATACTTCAATTAAGAGGAACATCTGATGATTGTTGCTTGCCCACATTGTGCCGGTTTAAATCGGTTACCAACAGATCGCATGGCCACGACCGCAAATTGTGGTAAATGTAAAAAACCTTTATTTATGGCTACGCCACTCGAATTGACGAGCAGCAACTTCGCTGCTCATGCAGAGAAGGCGGAATTGCCTTTAGTTATTGATTTTTGGGCGAGTTGGTGTGGGCCATGCCGCAGTTTTGCGCCGGTATTCTCGCAAGCGGCCGCTGAGTTAGAACCGCAGTTTCGTTTTGGCAAAATCGATACTGAGCAGCAACAGCAGTTAGCTGCGCGTTTTGCTATTCGATCAATTCCTACTTTGATGGTAATAAAGCAAGGTAAAGTGTTGGCACAGCAGGCAGGTGCTCTACCAAAAACGCATTTTTATCAATGGTTAAGCACTATTGGCCAGTAAAGATGATGTTATTACCTTAAGCCAAAATCGCGATCTTGATCTGCTATCCTCTGCAGCGTATGGTAATGACAGTATTCTCACTTAGGAGTTAACTATGAGCGCAACACGTTTTGTATTAACCAGCCCAGATATACAAGAAGGGCATTTTATGGCCAAAGCGCATGAATTTGATGGGTTTGGCTGTGACGGCCCAAATATTTCGCCTGCGTTAAATTGGCAAGATGCGCCAGAAGGTACCAAAAGTTTTGCGATAACGGTCTTTGATCCTGATGCACCAACGGGATCGGGTTTTTGGCACTGGATAGTGACAGATATTCCTGCAGCCGCAACAGGCTTGGCACAGGGTGCAGGGCAGGGGAACTTGCCGCAAGGTTGCCGGACTTTTACCAATGATTATGGTAGTAAGGCATTTGGTGGCGCCTGTCCACCGGAAGGTCACGGTATGCACCGCTATCAATTTACGGTGTGGGCGTTACCTGAAGAAACGCTGCCCGCTCCTGATGGCGCTAGTGCTGCGGTAGTAGGTTTTATGTTAAATGCCATGGCATTAGGTAAAGCTACGTTAACGGCAACTTATGCTCGCTAGTTGTGGCTACGACTTTAGCCGTATAGCTTAGCCCGCTATTCCAGTTTAAGCTGGGTTTTTCTTGTGGTGACCCAGCTTTATTATGCCAATCTCCGCTAGGTTTAAAGTTTTACTTGCTGGTTTTTTCAGTCAATTGCTCTGCTTAGGTATAGCGCGTTTTGCCTATACGCCTTTGTTACCCTTAATGCAGCAACAAACCGTATTAAATGATGCCAGTGGCGGTTATTTAGCCGCTATAAACTATTTAGGTTATATGGCGGGAGCCTTGCTTGCGGCAAATTTAAATAATTTACGGTTAAAAGACCGTTTATATCGGCTTGGTTTGCTACTGGCTATTGTGAGTACTGCAGGTATGGCTGTGACGGAAAATCTTTATATTTGGTCATTTTGGCGCTTTATGGCAGGGCTGAGTAGTGCGGGTTCGATGTTGATAGCCTCCGGTCTGATTATGCATTGGTTACTCAGCCAGCAACAACGAGCTGAGTTAGGTATTCATTTTGCTGGTTTAGGTTTAGGGATCGCGTTGGCTGCTATTTTAGTCGATGTAATGCTAAAACTGCAGTTCACTTGGGATCGACAATGGCTAGCTTTGGCCGGTTTAGGCGTGTTTCTTGCTCTACCTGCGTGGCTCTGGCTACCTAAACCAAGGCTAACTGCAGTGCAAACGCAAGTTAATACCAAAGACTTACCTATCTCAAAACGCTTTATCCGCTTTATGTTGCTGAGTTATTTTTGCGCCGGTTATGGTTATGTGCTGAGTGCAACCTTTATTGTCACTATTGTTGAGCGTATGCCCGGATTAGGCGGTAGCGGTAATCTTAGCTTTGTTATCATGGGATTAGCGGCTGCACCCGCCGTGTTGCTGTGGGATTTGATTGCTAGGAAAGCGGGCTATCTTAATGCCATTATCTTAGCGCTATTTTTGCAATTAATCGCCATTCTGTTACCACTTGCTATCGCATCACTTGCCATAGTGTTAATTAGCGCAGCACTTTTCGGCGCCACTTTTATTGGCGTAGTCAGTTTAGTATTAACGATGGCTGGGCGTTTATATCCAGCTAAACCGGCAAAGTTAATGGGAAAAATGACTTTGGCTTATGGCTTTGCCCAAGTTATTGCTCCGGCCTTAACCGGCGTTATTGCGGAAAAAACCGGCTCTTTTTCAGCCGGTTTATTGCTGGCGGCGATCTTATTAGGCTGTGCTGTTTTACTACTTTTTTGGTTAAGCCGAACAGACGAAACAGCAAAACAGTTTTCTTAAGTATTTATTTACCAATACAGAATGAGCTAAAAATTCTACCAAGCAAATCATCTGAACTAAACTCGCCGGTAATTTCGTTTAAATGTTGTTGCGTTAAGCGCAATTCTTCAGCAAGGATTTCGCCAGCTATATAGCTATGTAATTGCTCCTGACCAATAGACAGATGCTCGCTGGCACGATCAAGCGCATCAAGATGGCGGCGGCGTGCTAGGAAGCTACCTTCGGTACTGGCATCAAAGCCAATACAGTGTTTTAAGTGTTCCCTTAGCGCTGCAATACCCTCTCCCGTCTTGGCTGATAAACGATAAACAGGACTGCTAGCGTCTAGATCTGGTGTCATCGGTTCGCCGGTCAAATCGGCTTTGTTGCGGATAACGGTGACGCCGAGATTGGCTGGTAAACGGTCGATAAAGTCAGGCCAAATATCATGTGGGTTGGTGGCGTCAGTTGTGGTGCCATCTACCATAAAGAGTACCCGATCTGCTTGGGCGATTTCTTGCCAAGCGCGTTCAATACCTATTTGTTCAACTTGGTCAGTGGCTTCCCGTAAGCCCGCGGTATCAATTATATGCAGTGGCATGCCATCGATATGAATATGTTCGCGCAAGACGTCACGGGTAGTACCCGCAATATCCGTTACAATAGCCGCTTCACGGCCAGCTAACGCATTCAGTAAACTGGATTTACCGGCATTGGGTCTGCCGGCAATAACGACTTTCATGCCCTCGCGTAGAATACTGCCTTGGGTAGCTTGTTTTTTAACTGTGGCCAAATAATCGATAATGTCGGCTAAATCGGCAGCGACTTTACCATCGGATAAAAAATCGATTTCTTCATCAGGAAAATCAATCGCGGCTTCAACGTACATACGTAAGTGTATGACTTTTTCGACCAATGCATGGATGCGGCGTGAGAACTCGCCCTGTAGTGATTGCATGGCGCATCTAGCTGCTTGTTCGCTACTGGCGTCAATTAAGTCGGCAATGGCTTCGGCTTGCGCAAGATCGAGTTTATCATTTAAAAAAGCCCGTTCAGAGAATTCACCGGGTTTGGCAATTCGCACCTTAGGTAGCGCCAGCACTTGCTTTAACAACATATCCAATAGGACTGGTCCACCGTGTCCTTGTAGTTCTAACACGTCTTCGCCCGTAAAAGAATTGGGGCCAGGAAAGAGTAGCGCAATACCTTGATCGAGTACCTGCTTATCTGCAGCGTAAAAGGGCAGGTATTCAGCGTAACGCGCTTTAGGCAGCTTATGTAAAATAGCCTCTGCCACAGCCTTTGTTGCTGGGCCAGATATGCGGATAATACCGACACCGGCGCGGCCGGGTGCGGTTGCTAGAGCGGCAATGGTGTCAGTATTAAACATAGAAACCTCAATAGTGAAAAGCTTTGAAGCAAAAAGCCTGCTGCGCGAGGCAAACAGGCTTAGTGTTTTAGATGTTAATTAAATCTTGTATCAGGCTTTGCGAGTATGCAAACCTTTTTTCTCCATACCGCGGTAGATATAGAGCATTTGTGCTATTGAGATCAAGTTACTGACTAACCAGTACAGCACCAAACCGCTTGGGAACCATAGGAAGAACACCGAGAATGCGACTGGCATCCACATCATCAATTTTTGCTGTAGTGGATCGGTAACTTGCATAGGTGTCAGTTTCTGCATTAAGAACATGCTGATACCGAATAATACGGGCAGAACGTAGTAGGGGTCTTGTGCCGATAAATCGGTGATCCACAGCATAAAGGGCGCATGACGTAACTCCACGCTTTCTACGAATACCCAGTAGAGTGCTAGGAAAATTGGCATCTGGATCAGCATCGGTAAGCAGCCACCCATCGGGTTTACTTTTTCTTTGCGATACAGCTCCATCATGGCAGGACCCATTTTTTGACGGTCATCTTTGTAGCGCGCTTGCAGCTCTTCAATTTTTGGCTTTAGGTTACGCATTTTTGCCATCGATTCGTATTGAATCTTGGTTAGCGGGAACATAACGCCTTTAACAATTAAGGTGATACAGATGATAGCCAGACCCCAGTTTGAGACAAAGGATTGGATAAGGGTCAGTAACCAGAATAAGAATTGCGAAATAAACCACAGGAAACCATAGTCTACGGTTAAATCTAGACCATTCGCTAATTCTGCTAAGCGATCTTGAATTTTCGGACCGGCATAGAAAGTTGAACCTAAGGTCGCGCTTTGGCCTGGATCAATATCCACTACAGGGCCCAGTGAGCCAATAACGCCTTTGTTACCACCAGTGATACGGCTATAAAGTTGGTTAGTTGCTTGCTGATCAGGGATCCACGCTGAAACAAAGTAGTGCTCTAACATCGCAACCCAACCAGCTTGCGTGCTGACATTCAGATTGTTTTTTTGCATATCGCTAAAGTCATACTTTTTGTAGCGTTCTTCACTGCTACCAAAAGCTGCGCCACGGTAGATGGGCATAAACATGCTGCCACTTTCGCCATTATCGATGTTTTGACGTAAATGCTGGAAAGGTTGTACCGTTTTTACTTCAGCGCTGTTATTGAGAACAAAATATTCTACCCGGACATCATATTTTCCTGCGGTAAAGGTAAAGCGTTTCTCAATTTCTAGGCCATTGTGCTCTAAACGCAAAGGTACGGTAAGTGTTTCTGCGCTGCCTAAGCGAAATTCAGTATTGGCAACCTGGTATAATGGACGCTCGTTACGATCTGGACCATCACGTGCAATCAAACCGGATTGCGCCACATACTCGAAACCTGGCAGCTGACGCATTAATACGTAAGGGTTATCGCTATCCTTTGTCAGAGCGTATTGTGGTAGCTTTAAGCTAACAATATCACCGCCGCGGGTATCGATTTCCAATTCAAGCGTATCTGTGATGATTTTGACACGTTGGCTATTGGTTGCCGCAGGTTGGATTGCAGTGGCTTCTGGGCTTTCCAGTTGCAAAGAGGCCATGCCCCCCTCAGCAGTCGTTGCTGATTGCGCTGCTTGGGTTGTTACTACCGCCGGTTGCGGACCATTATCTTTTTGCCATTCCTGCCAGAGGAAAAAACTGACGATTGCCAGGGCAATTATTAAAAAACTGCGTTGTGAATCCATGGGTTAGCTTTTCTCATTATGCTTTTCAGGAACGGGATCTTCACCACCTGGGTGAAACGGATGACATTTTAATATGCGTTTGCCGGCTAACCAAGCCCCTTTTACTGCACCAAAGCGGCTGATAGCCATAATGGTATAGTTAGAACAAGTAGGATGGAAACGGCAGCGAGGCCCCAGTAATGGGCTAATAAGCAACTGATAACCTCGGACTATGCCGAGCATTAACCAGATGATAAAGCGATGTACTGGCGAGCGATTTTCTGCCATAGCCGTTCCAGTTGTTTCAGTAATTCATCATTCGGGGTATTACTAATATCCCCTTTTACCATGAGTACCAGATCCACACCTGGAAGCTGATGCTGATGCAAACGAAAGCTGTCACGCACACAACGTTTAATACGATTGCGTTGCACGGCTAATTTAACACGTTTTTTGGCGATAGTAAGGCCAATTCTTGGATGAGTTAACTGATTTGGTTTTGCCAGGATGGTAAATAGGGGGGAAGCGACCCGAAACGGGTTTTGAAATACGTTATCAAACTGACTGGGAGTTAACAGTCTTAACTCCCGGCCGAATCTGAAGCTGACCACGCAGCGTTTAACAGCCAGCTTAGGCAGTTAAACGTTTGCGGCCTTTAGCACGACGACGTGCTAATACCTGACGACCGTTTTTAGTGGCCATACGGGCACGGAAACCGTGGTTACGCTTGCGCTTTAATACGCTTGGTTGAAACGTTCTTTTACTCATAATTTCATCCGTCCGGTCGAAATATTTACTAAGATTACCTGAGTTTTAGCAAATACACCAAAACGCAGCTGACAA
>CAZNXI010000066.1:0-14396 GCA_964577005.1 uncultured Rheinheimera sp. | reverse complement strand
AAAATGGCGGCATTGGCTGCCGGATCTTTGGCGGGAATAAAAGCCGCCATGCCACCCATCGCTAAAGCACCGCGTTTATGACAGGTTTTCACCAGTAAACGTGAGTAAGCATTTAAAAACGGCTTATGCATGGTCACCACTTGCCGATCGGGTAAAATACGATCGGGATGGTTATTTAATGTTTTGATATAGCTGAAGATATAATCCCAGCGCCCGCAGTTTAAAGCAGCGATATGATCTTTCATCATATACAGGATCTCATCCATCTCAAACGCTGCAGGTAGGGTTTCAATTAATACGGTGGCGCGAATTGTACCAATGGGTACGGCAAACTTTTGCTCGGTATGCCGGAAAATATCATCCCACCATTTGGCTTCTAAATGGCTTTGTAGTTTAGGCACATAGTAATAAACGCCTGTGCCTTGCTGCATACGTGTTTGATAGTTATGGTAAAAATATAAAGCAAAATCAACCAAGCCACCCGGCACTTGCTCGCCATCCAGCTCAATATGCTTTTCCCATAAATGTAAACCACGCACCCGCGCAATTAATAACGCTGGATTGTCTTTTAACGCATAATGCTTACCGCTTTGCGGATCGGTATAGCTAATGGTGCCTAAATTGGCATCGCGTAAATTGATTTGCCCTTCAATCACACCGTCCCAACTCGGCGTTTGCGAATCTTCAAAATCCGCCATAAACACTTTTACGTCGGCATTTAAGGCATTGATAATCATTTTACGATCCACTGGGCCAGTGATTTCTACTCGACGATCTTGTAAATCTTTTGGCAACGCAGCAACTTGCCACTCACCTTGGCGGATTGCTGCGGTTTCAGGTAAAAAATCAGGTAAAGCGCCAGCATCAAATTGTGCCTGACGGCTTTGCCGTGCTTGTAATAGCATTTTAAGTTGGGGACGATAAGCCCTGACTAACTCGGCAATAAAATCAGCCGCTTCTGCCGTAAGGATCTGCTGATAGGCTGGTGGCATAGCGCCTTTAACGGTTAAGGCTCCACAAGTTGTCGCTGCTGTCATGATCGTGTCCTTGTACTATTTCAGATGGCCTAACTATAAGCCTAAATATAGTATAAAAACCATTAATGGAGTTAATGACTAGCATCACCACGAAAAATAGCCAACCTCGGACAAATCAACAATATCTGGCACGGATTATGCTTTAACTCGGTCATCGTATCATTTGTCAATTTTTCGTCGGAGGTGAGCATGGAGTTTATCATGCTGTTATTGGTGCTGCTGGTGGTCGTCATCGCCCTGGTTGCCAGTCGTTTTATTGACAACAGCAACCCGTTTCAAGTGCAACGGAAAGCGTCGTTATTGAGTCCTGTGGAACGCTCTTTTCTTGGCTTACTGGAAAAGGCTGTGCAAAATGAATACCGTATTGTTAATCGAGTAAAATTAGCCGATGTTTTAGACATCAGAGACAGTGTTTCTGAAAAAAACCGTCGCAGTACTTTGCTCAAGCTAAATTCAAAATATCTGGATTATGTGTTATGCGAGCCTGATTCAATGAAAGTTATTGCAGTTTTGGACTTAGTGAATACCAAAAGCAAAGAAGGCCATAAAGCCGTACCTGACTGGTTTGTTAGCGGCGCCTTAGAAGCGGCAGGTGTGCCTTATTTACGCATTGGTATTAAAGCAGGTTATACCGTATCAGAGCTGCAAGCAGCACTGGCCATAAAACTGGGTAAGCCAGCACCTAAAGTTGAACCTATGTATAAAGGACTGGTGAAAAAAGGCCCAACCCGCCCCATTCGTTCGTTCAAACCAGTACCAGCAGCGAATACACCAATCGCCGGCAAACTCATGGCGCCCGCTTTGTCCCACTCTCAAATTAAAGCGCAAACTACTGCGCTGATCCAAGCTTCTTAACGCATAGGAGAAATGAGTCACTCCGCGCTAAGATCGAATGCCGCCCGCTGCAACGGGCGGCATTCACCCTTTCTAAAAAAATTTTAAAGCTTTTAATCCGCCTGCCGATATACTGTTGACGTATTGCTGATAGGAGGAAAACCATGAGTCAATCCGTTGGCGCGTTAGCGTCTGCTCAATCTTTTGAAGTATTGGGTGCCGTAATGGCCAAAAAGCAACAAGATCAACAGGCAGCAATGACCAATATGTTGGTTCAATCTGCCATGCAAAGTGTTGAACAAACCGCTGCAGCGCAGCCCGTTGGTAATATTGGCCAAAATATTAATGTGACAGTGTAAACCGTTACTGTTGTTTCTGAAGGCCAGCACTAGCTGGCCTTTTTTAACTCGGACTCTGGCAACCAGAGCAGCCATTTGCCAGTCGGGTTTAATCGTTCAGAGCTTTAAGTTTTAACGCTGGAGCAGTAAAACTTACCCCATCCCAGCCCGAGAATAAGAAATTGCGGATATTCTGGTGATCAGTGCCACTTGGGCTATCGATAACTTGCCGATAATACTCGCCAAACAGCTGTAATGTTTGCGGTGCCGATAATTGATGCAACAATCCAAAAGCTAAAATCTTACAAGAGCCGTTATTTTCTCCCGCGGCATTGTGCTGCTCGCCATTTTGAAAGGTAACAGGCGTAAAATCGTAATACTGATCGATAAGCGCAATGCTTTGGGCAAAACTTATTGATTCCGGCTCAGTACTTAACTGAATAAAAAAATCATCTAACATGATGTTGCTCCCGACACGACACAAGCAGTGTTGCTGCATAATTCATAAAAGCCATATTAAAAGTTGGCTAGCACAACTGCAATGCTTTCCGCGCTCCGCTTCGCAAAATTACCCAGTTCAAGATTAACGATTTACTGGATGAAAACGGCCTAAGCCCATATGGGTTATCTAATGTAGAACTTTTATTGCTGCAAACAGCAACAGCACTGAACAAGTATTTAGGGAGGGCATTCATTCTATAATTTCGAAACTTATCACGGTAATTTTGCACTTATTATTCGACTTAATATCGGTTTTAATACTTTGATAGAGTATTGGAGGTAAATCATGCGCACATTAAAACAACTGATTCCAGCGTTAACAGTATCTGATGGTGCTGGTGTAAAAATTAAACGCAGTTTAGGACAAAGAGCAAAGCTGCATGTCGATCCCTTTTTAATGTTGGATTGCTTTGGCTCAGAACAAGCAGATGACTATATTGCGGGTTTCCCCGCCCACCCGCATCGGGGGTTTGAAACCGTGACCTATATGCTGGATGGCCATATGTTGCATGAAGATCATCTCGGTAATAAAGGGCATTTAAAAAGTGGCGGTGTCCAGTGGATGACCGCGGGGCGAGGTATCATTCACTCCGAAATGCCCCAACAAGAATCTGGGCTAATGCGCGGTTTTCAACTTTGGTTAAACTTACCGGCTGCGGAAAAAATGAAAGATGCCGCTTATGTTGATATCACTCCTGAGCAGATCCCTGTCGCTAGACCAACCCCTGAAATTTGGGTAAAAGTGATAGCAGGTACTTTTCATCATCAACAGCAACGTTGGGCTGGTCCAATCCAAGGCTTAAGTACCGAGCCACTGTATTTGGATATTGGTTTAGCGGCGGGTTCACGTTTGCAAATCGCTATCCCAGAAGGCCACGCTGCGGTGCTCTATCCGTATGAAGGTGCTGTACGACTTGAAGCGGAACCACAGTCTGTTATTCCCGAGCACCACGCGGCTGAGCTTAGCCACACTGGCGAGTTAGTGATTTCTGCACAGCAAAATCTGCGCGTCTTGTTATTGGCGGCAAAACCTATCAAGGAACCTGTAGTACAATATGGCCCCTTTGTGATGAATACGGTCGAAGAAATACAAGATGCCATTCAAGATTATCAACAAGGCAAACTCACCGCGGGCAAGAGCTTAGCCAGTATTAAGTTACATACGCTGGTGGCAGAATAAGGTAATAACACCTTACTACGCAGGCCTCTACACTCGCATCTTGTTGAGGTTTAGGTATATAATCAAATACCTATTTTAGCAATTTGTAATCCCTGAGGCCTGCTCATGCAACTTATTGGTATTATCGGCGCCATGGAGCCGGAAATCGCGCTGTTAAAACAACAACTCATTTTAAATCGTACTGAGCAGCTGGGTGGTTACACTTTTTATCTTGGTGAGCTCGCCGGTAACACGGTGGTGTTAGTGCAATCCGGTATTGGTAAAGTTGCAGCTGCAGTTGCAACCACCTTGATGATTAGCCAATTCAAACCAGATTGTATAATTAACACGGGCTCTGCCGGTGGTTTTGATCCTGAATTAAGTGTTGGTGATGTGGTGATCAGTACTGAAGTACGTCATCATGATGTCGATGTTACTGCCTTTGGATATGAGTTAGGTCAGGTTCCGAAAATGCCACCTGCTTTTATTGCTCATCCAGCTCTGATTGCTGCAGCAGAACAAAGTATTGCCGCGCTTGGTTTTTGTAAAACAAAAAAAGGCTTAATCGCAACAGGCGACAGTTTTATGTGCGATCCTGCTCGTATCGCCTTAACCAGAGCGCAGTTCCCCTCAATGTTAGCCGTTGAAATGGAAGGCGCAGCAATTGCCCAAAGCTGTTTTATGCTAGATACCCCTTTTGTCGTCATTCGAAGCCTAAGTGATATTGCCGGTAAAGAATCGCCAGAGTCCTTCGAGGCCTATTTAGACATTGCATCGAAAAATAGCTCAGCAATGGTGGTCGAAATCTTGACGAACATTGCCGGACTCAATCTATAAGTAGCGCCAGTATGGCAGATCATTTTACCTTGACATTGCTGATACTTATTATCGCTTTGCTACTGGGTAAATGGTTGCCAATCCCGCTGGCTTACCACCCCTTAAGCTTTTTTGCTGCGTTTTGTGATGCCCTTGCCAACAAAGTGCATCCCGATCCGCAGCGACCTGCAACACAACAGCGAGTCTCCGGCTTACTGGCGGTGATTTTAGTCTTAAGCATCCCACTCATCCTATTAGCTTGCCTTTATTTATTTGCTAGCTGGGCGCCGATAATAGATGCGACTGTTTTACTATTTTGTGCAAATTGGCAGCCATATCTACAGCAAGTTGAAAAAATAAATCAAAGTTTAAACAAGGAGTTAATGGGTTTAGCCCGAGTACAAGCCCGTCTGCTCTTACTGCGCGATACCGAAAACCTCAGCCGAATGGGCTTAATAAAAGCCCTGCTAGAAAGCGTGAGTTTAAGATTTAGCCAACACGTTATTGCCACGATTTTTTGGTATTTATTAACAGGGCCTATTGGTTTACTGTGTTATCGACTTTGCCAAATTGCCAGCCAACGCTGGTCAGTAAAACTGCCTAAAAATCGCCATTTCGGTGCTGCAGCATGCTATTTACACCAAGTCTTTTGTTTTATCCCCTATTGTCTTAGCTTAGGACTACTCTATTTGCAGAGCCAACGTAAAAGCAGCAGCATAGTTTCAACAACAGATGACACCCCTATGCCAAGGAGTAAGCTATGGTTGTTGCGTCAGTTGAGTAAAACACTGCAGGTTAATTTAGCGGGTCCGGTATTTTATCAGCGTCAAAAAGTCAAACGGCTAAGACTGCAACAACAGCATGATCCTGATCTTGCAGACTTAACGCGTTTATTACGTTTACAACAACATCAATTTGCCCTGCTACTATTACTCCTGACAGGTTTGCTAGCTTTAGAAATACTGTAATGCTAACAAAACTCACTATGATACGCTTGAGCAATACTAGACAACAGCAGCCAAATCGTTATATGTTGCAATGTGTTACAGCACATCTATTATCAAAAACTTAATTGCAAATGAGGTTTAACCTGCTGTGAAATGGCTAAAAATAATGCTTGTGACGCTTTGTGCACTATTTAATGCGCATGCTGGCACTATTTTATTGCCACTGACCCCCGCGCAGGGGCTCTCACAAGGTGAAGTCAAAGATTTGCATCTGGATCAACGCGGCTTTTTGTGGATTGCCACCAGCGGCGGCATTAATCGTTTCGATGGTAATAAAGTGACTGAATTACATGCCGAAGATCATCGTTTATCGGAGATGTCCTTTAATAATATTTTAGAAGACAGTCAAGGGCGACTCTGGCTCAGTGCGGAAAATACTGGTCTGTACTTATATAACCCGATTAGCGGTGAGTTTGAGACCTTTGTCACTGCCCCCAAAGAACTAGGCCATCCGGTAGCAACAACCATCTTAAAAGTGATTGAGTATGATAGCGAGCATTTGCTATTTGTGGTCAATCAGGCCATCTACAAATTAAATTTACCCAGTCGCCAATATACCAAAATTTTTGACTTAGCGTCCTTTGGTCATAGCAGAGGCTGGATAAGAAGTTTACTGTTAGAAGATAATCAGCTTTTTATTGCCGCCTATAACGGACTAATTCATTTAAACCTAGATAACGGTAAGGCGCAGTACTTACCTCATCTGCCCAAGGAGATCAGCAAGCCGACAACGGCGCAGGGGCATGTTAAAAGCTTATATAGGCATGATGCGTATTTATATGTTGGAGCGGTATCAGGCTTATATCAATTATCTTATGCTGGCATTCAAGCGTATCTACAGAATAACTCTGCTTATCAGGTCAATATTGCCCTAGCAGATCGAAATATCTGGCAACTCCACCAGCATAAAGACAAACTCCTCGTTGCCACAGATCTGGGTTTATATCACGTCAAAAATAACTTAGATAATGAGCTAGTTATTAACTTTGCAAACAGCAATCAGACCTTAATAGACAACAGCATCGTTGATTTTACCACCGATGTCAGCGGCGGAATATGGCTAGCCAACCGGAGCGAAGGCGCTTTTTACTGGCATCCGCAAAGTGGCGCATTTCAGCAATTAACCGATGCACGACAACAAAATTTAAGTATTCATAAATTTGGCCAACTATGGCAAAACGATCAGGATCTCTGGTTAAGTACAAGCAGTGGCTTAAAGCGACTTAATTTACACGATTTCAGCCTGCAATATTATCTAAATGACTCAGAAAGCAATGAAAATGGTGCAGTCGGTCAAATTTTTAATGTTGTTAACCAAGAACAAAAAATGCTTTGGCTATCGACAACCAGAGGTATTAAAGCCTTTGATTTAACGCTGAAAAAAATAGTCCAGCCCTATTTTATTGATCAAGCAAGTGCAAGATTATTTATTGCTGGTTCGGAAACGCAACTTTACGACAGTTCGACCAACAGTCTGATTTTTACGCAAGGTAATAAGCTCTATGCTTACGCCCCAGCCAGTGGCAGCACAACTGAAATTCGCTTGTTAAATGAGCGTCTACCTATGAGTCAATTTGGCAAAGTGGTGGGGCAACTCGCCGATGCGTCTTGGATTCTGACGACGGCCGATCAACTATGGCATTTTACTCCTGCAACTGAAACCTTATCCTTGATTTATCAATCGCCAGACTTCAAACCGCAACTAAATCGCTTTGCTACCAGCATGCAACTTGATGATAACGGTACACTATGGGTGGGCATGCGCGGATTGGGCTTACTGGGTTTTGATACCACACAGTGGTTACTGCTACATCGTTTCTCAGTAGAAGATAAATTACGTAATAACGAAGTTTTTTCCTTATTGAAAGATCAGGATGGTGATATCTGGTTTTCCTCGCGCAAAGGTCTTGCCCGTTTAGAGCCTGATAACCTACAAATTGAATATTTTAACCAAGCCGATGGCTTACCTTTTGATGCGTTTAATGATGGCTCTGCGGTTAAATTAAGCAATGGCAATTTACTTTTTGGCGGTATGCGCGGTGTCGTCAGTGTCATACCGGAGCGTTTACAGCAAGTTCAAGATAATCTGCAGGTCGTCATCACAGATTTTGCCGTGATGCAAGGCAACGAAGTTGACTTGCATGGTTTCTTAAATGAGCGTGAGTTTACGCTATCGCATACCGATGCGGGGCTGAGAATAAGCTTTAGCGCGATGAATTTCCATAATAATCATAAAATTACCTATCGCTACTGGCTTAGTGGCCAACAAAACAGTCACTTCCCAGCCCAATACGACAATCAAGTGTTATTTCCTGAATTACCCGCAGGTTCTTACCAGTTTAATGTAGTGGCAATTTCACCGCTAACTGGTGAACAAAGTACACCCGCTCGAATTTACTTAACGATAAGCCCGCCTTTTTGGCAATCTCGCTTGGCTTATACAATGTATCTGTTTCTAGTGGGCTTTAGTCTACTACTGTATTGGTACAAACGTCGCCAGCAGCAGGCTTTGTTGCAAAAAGCCAATCAACAAGTCAGGGCCAGCGAGCAACGCCTCATTCAGGCATTAAAATCGGTCAGTAGTGGTGTTCTGGAGTGGCAAGCGAAAAGTAATACGTTTTCATCCAGTCGTCTGCCTTGGATGCTAGGCACCAGTGAATCAATGCATACCATTACGATGCAACAGCATTGCTCTTTAGTGCATACAGAGGATCTGGCTGAGTACCAAAAACAGTGGCAGCGGCTTTTACAACACCCAGACTTGCTGCTAGATGTGACGTATAGAATGCGTCACCAAGATGGTCGTTGGCTGTGGTTTCAAGACCAATGCCGGGTAACAGAAATCGATGAGAATAATACGCCAGTAAAAATTCTTGGTACCTATAGCAATATTACCGAAACGAAAGCGAATGAAGAAAAAGCACGCTTATTTGGTGAGGCTTTCCAACAAACGCGCGATTGGGTCGTCATATTAGATAACCGTCAGCGCGTTATTGCCGCTAACCAATCGTTTTCGCAAGCCTTTGGCGATGTTGGCCCTTATATCGGCATGCCTAGAAGCCATCACCTTGGTATTAGTCTGGTGCGTCGACGCTTTTATACCAAGCTATTAAAAGACATGACACAAGGAGAACATTGGCAAGGTGAAGAACAAGTGATAACGCCAGACGGTTTAGAGCGCCCCACTTTGATCAATATTAGTGCCGTAGGTCAGGATGAGGTTAATTTTTATGTATTGGTTTTCACGGATATTACGGCCCAGAAAGTAGCTGAAGATGAACTAAGGTACATGGCGAATTACGATGCGCTAACGGGACTCCCCAATAGAGCATTGTTGATGGATAGAATTCAGCATGGCATTGAGCAAGCGAAACGGCAACAACGCTCACTGGCCTTATGTTTTATTGATTTAGACAAATTTAAACAAATTAATGATTCGCTTGGGCATGATATTGGCGACTTAATGCTAAAAGAAGTCGCTCGACGTTTAAAACTAACCTTAAGAGATAGTGATACCGTTGCCCGACTAGGTGGCGATGAGTTTGTGGTAATTCTGGAGGGCTACAAAACTAACGACAATATTAGCCATGTCGCTCGGAAAATGCTGGCCGTGATCAGTGAACCTATGCAGCTGGGTTCAGAAAGCGTCGGTGTCTCGCCCAGCATAGGTATCGCTATGTTCCCTGATGATGCGCAAAATGGCAATGAGCTGATGAAACATGCCGACGTTGCGATGTATCATGCCAAAGAAGCCGGTCGCAATAACTTTCAGTTCTTTATTAAAGAAATGAATGAAAAAGCCCATATGCAGTTAGCCAGAGAAACCAAGCTACGTAAAGCACTCCAAAAACAAGAGTTTATAAACTACTATCAACCCATTATTGATAGCGCCCAACAAGGACTGGTGGGTGCCGAGGTCTTACTACGTTGGCAAAGCCCAGAGGGAATGATTTCACCAGCAGAGTTTATTCCCTTGGCGGAAGAGTTGCGCTTAATTGTTAAGATGACGCAGCAGCTGTTAGATCGCGCACTCGCTGATATGGCAACTTGGCGAGCCGCTGGCTATGAGTTATTTTTATCGGTAAATTTATCAACCCAACATTTAGAACAACCTAAATTGGCCGAAACGGTGCT
The DNA here is from genome assembly GCA_964577005.1 of uncultured Rheinheimera sp. Taxonomy (GTDB): domain Bacteria; phylum Pseudomonadota; class Gammaproteobacteria; order Enterobacterales; family Alteromonadaceae; genus Alishewanella. The sequence continues at coordinate 4,570 of CAZNXI010000066.1, read as the reverse complement.
AGCACTATTAAATAAACACCAGCTCCCTGCGACCTGTTTGCGTTTTGAAATTACCGAAAGCGCTTTAATGCGCGATCAAAAAAGTGCCATTCTTACCATGCAAGCGTTAAGTGATTCTGGCATTAAACTGGCGTTGGATGATTTTGGTACCGGTTATTCCTCCTTAAAATATTTAAAAGAACTGCCATTGGATGCCATTAAAATTGACCGCAGTTTTGTGCAAGATATCGGTATTGATCACAATGATGAAACCATTATCGATGCCATGCTCAGTATGGCTAACAGTCTTGGACTGTACTGTGTGGCCGAAGGGGTAGAAACCGAGCAACAGTTAGCTTTTTTTAATATGCGCGACTGTTATCTCATCCAAGGCTTTTTATTTAGCAAACCGTTGCCAGCTACGACATTCTTGGACTTACTGAACTCAGACAGTTTTGTAACCAGCCAAGTCTATTATTCTGAACCCGACATCCCGAGCCCGAATTATTAGCGTAGAAAGTGCTGTTCAAGCAAGCTTTCTTGAGTTAAGCCAACGTATAATAGCCATCTGTTTTATTTAGGAATCTGCAGAATGGCCCCTCACCTCTTAAAAGGTGCCTTATTATTACTTTTAGCCGAAGCATGCTTTGCCGGTATAGGGGCTATTGTTAAGTTTACCAGCGCTACCGCCAGCGAAGCACAAGTCGTATTTTTCCGAAACCTTTTTGCGTTAGTGCTGATGCTGCCTTTTTTATACCAGCATGGGTTTAAGTTATTGAAAACAAATCGCTGGTACTTGCATGTAAGCCGAGCGCTGACCGGCATTATTTCGATGTACTGTTTTTTTTATGTGTTAGCACGTATGCCATTGGCTCAAGGCATGTTGGTATTACTGTTATCCCCATTTATTGTACCGATTATTGCTCATTTTTGGTTAAAAGAGCGGCCCTCCCGTCTTACCTTATTCGGCATTGTTTTGGGGTTTGCGGGCGTGGTGTTAGCCTTACCCTCGCCTGATCCTACCTTAAATGTCATTTTATTGGTGGCACTCTGCTCTGCGATCTTAGTGGCGGTAACCAAAACCACGATCCGCTATATGTCCGATACGGAGCCCGCGGTGCGTATTGTGTTTTATTTTTCTTTGCTAACCGCAATTTTGTCTGCCATCCCCGTACCTTGGTATTGGCAACCGTTGAACAATCAGGTTTGGCTGGCCTTTTTAGTCATGGGCTTACTGGCCGCCATTGGGCAATTAGCAATGACCCGTGCTTATGCGATAGCACCGGCCAGCGATATTGGTATCTGGACTTATAGCAGCGTGATCTTTGCCGGTGCCTTTGGCTATTTATTCTGGCAAGAACCCGTTACTATGAGCTGGGCAGCGGGTGTGCTGGTGATATTTTATGCGGGTTATATCACTACCCGCCAACGTCTGCTGTAATGCAGTGAAAGACTTTTCATACAGTCTCTGGCACTGCGGCAACTTACAGGCTAAAATACGCTCCCTTTTTTAGACGCGACAACACAGGTAACCACTGACAATGGGCAAAAAGCTGCATATAAAAACCTGGGGCTGCCAGATGAACGAATATGATTCATCAAAAATGGCCGACCTATTGGATGCAACGCATGGCTATACGTTAACCGAAGAAGCCGAAGAAGCGGATGTGATCCTGCTTAACACCTGTTCCATCCGGGAAAAAGCCCAGGAGAAGGTGTTTCATCAATTAGGCCGTTGGCGTCCTTTAAAAGAAAAAAATCCAGATTTAATTATTGGGGTAGGTGGCTGTGTTGCCTCACAAGAAGGTAAAGCCATCCGCGAACGTGCGCCCTTTGTTGATATTGTGTTTGGCCCACAAACACTGCACCGTTTACCGGAGATGATTAACTCGGTTCGCGGCTCGCACTCGCCAGTCGTCGACGTATCTTTCCCAGAGATTGAGAAGTTTGACCGTCTGCCCGAACCTAAAGCAGAAGGTCCTTCAGCCTTTGTTTCCATTATGGAAGGCTGTTCTAAATACTGTACTTTCTGCGTAGTCCCTTATACCCGCGGTGAAGAAGTTAGCCGGCCACTGGACGATGTGTTATTTGAAATTGCCCAGTTGGCGCAGCAAGGCGTACGCGAAGTCAATTTGCTCGGGCAGAACGTTAATGGCTACCGCGGTGCCACGCATGATGGCAGTATTTGCCACTTCTCTGAGCTGCTGCGTTTAGTCGCCAGCATCGATGGTATAGATCGTATTCGTTATACCACGTCGCACCCGGTAGAGTTTACCGATGATATTATTGAAGTATACCGCGATATCCCAGAGCTGGTAGATCACTTACATTTACCCGTACAATCAGGTTCAGATCGCATTCTTAACTTGATGAAACGCGGTCATACGGCGTTAGAATATAAAGCGCAAATCCGTAAGCTGAAAAAAATTCGTCCTAACCTAAGCATGTCCTCCGACTTTATTATTGGTTTCCCTGGCGAAACTGATGATGACTTCCAGGCAACGATGGATTTAATTCAAGCGATCGGTTTCGATATGAGCTTTAGTTTTATTTACAGTGCTCGTCCAGGTACGCCAGCGGCCGATTTACCCGATGATGTTACTGAAGAAGCGAAAAAACAACGCTTGTACATTCTGCAAGATCGGATCAACCAGCAGGCATTGAAAATTGCGCGTGCTATGCTCGGCACTGAGCAACGTATTTTGGTTGAAGGTCCGTCCAAGAAAAACATTATGGAACTGACCGGTCGTACCGAAAACAACCGTGTGGTGAACTTTGAAGGTTCACCAGAAATGATTGGCCAATTTGTTGATGTGAAAATTACTGATGTTTTCAGTAATTCACTGCGTGGTGAGCTGATCCGTACCGAGCATGATATGGGCTTGCGCCGTGATACAGCACCGCAGCAAATCCTCGCTCGGCAGCCCAAAGCAAATGAGTTGGGTGTCACCACCTATGTGCCTTAATTAGAGATCTGCCTGTACCTGCTGACGTAGGTACAGGTTGCAATAGAGAGGTAACTATTGAATAGCGACAGCCAAAGTTCAAGTAACACCTTTTCGCATGAATTGCAGCTTGAACCTGCCGATCACCGCAGGTTAACGCTGCTTTGCGGACCTTACGATGATAATCTAAAGCATATTGAACGCCGCTTACTGGTTGAAATCAACCACCGCGCCAATATCTTGCGAATTGAAGGGCCTGAGCCTAATGTCAATGCCGCGAGTCTGATTGTTACCGAGCTTTATAAAGTCACTGCAAATGCTCAGCAACAACCGATGGTCATTACGCCTGAACAAGTGCATTTACTGATCAGCGAACATTTCGATATTCAGTACGAGCAACAGCCTGCTCAGCATAAAGAATTTAGCCTTAAAACCAAGAAAGGCTTAATTAAACCGCGCAACCCGAACCAAGCCGTTTATGTTGGCAACGTCCTTAATCATGATGTGAGCTTTGGCATTGGCCCAGCAGGGACCGGAAAAACTTATCTTGCCGTAGCGTGCGCCGTAGATGCTCTTGAGAGTGGTCAAGTAAAACGCATTATTTTAACCCGCCCAGCAGTTGAAGCCGGCGAAAAGCTTGGTTTTTTACCGGGCGATTTAGCCCAAAAAGTCGATCCTTACCTACGTCCACTCTATGATGCGCTGTTTGAAATGCTCGGCTTTGAAAAGGTCGAAAAATACTTAGAACGCGGCATTATTGAAATTGCTCCTTTAGCCTATATGCGCGGTCGCACCCTAAACGATGCGTTTATAATTTTGGACGAGAGCCAAAATACCACCACCGAACAAATGAAGATGTTCTTAACCCGTATTGGGTTTAGCGCTAAAGCAGTAATTACTGGTGACGTGACTCAGGTAGATTTACCACGCGGGCAGTATTCAGGGTTAAAACATGCAATTGAGGTGCTTTCAGACGTGCCTGAGATTAGCTTTAATTTTTTCAATGCCAAAGATGTGGTGCGTCACCCCATCGTGCAACGTATTGTGATGGCTTATGAGGCCTTTGAAGCAGCTCATCCTAAACCTGAGCACGAAAAGCGCGAGTGGCAGCGAAAATGAGTATTATTTTAGACTTGCAACAGGCGAGTAACGCAGCGAATTTACCTGATCCGGCACAATTTCAGCAATGGTTAGACGCGGCAGTGTTACCGTTTCAAACCGATGCAGAAGTCACCATTCGGATTGTGGATAATGCAGAAAGCCAGCAGCTTAACTTGCAGTATCGCGGTAAAGACAAGCCCACGAATGTGCTAAGCTTTCCTTTTCAGTGTCCGCCAGGGATTGAATTACCATTATTAGGCGATTTAGTGATCTGTGCCGAGGTGGTTGCTACTGAAGCAAGTGAACAAAGAAAAGCCTTATCAGCGCATTGGGCACATATGGTTGTACACGGATGCTTGCATTTATTGGGATTTGACCATATAAATGATGCTGATGCTGAGGAAATGGAAGCAGAGGAGATCCTCATTCTGCAACAGCTTGGTATTGCTAACCCCTATTTGTTGGATGACGAATAGATTTCTTTTACTTTTTGGAGTTAAAGTTCACGAATGAGTGACGACAATCCCCACTCTAGTCGCGGTTCT
>CAZNXI010000065.1:8228-14476 GCA_964577005.1 uncultured Rheinheimera sp. | reverse complement strand
ACCTTTAAGCGGATTTCGCTATTGCCTGACACGACCAGCGGCCTGCTGCTGAGGGTATGTGGGAACATCGGCACCAAACTCATGGCATCTAAGTCCGGTGTCAGAATAGGGCCTCCGCCGGATAAGGAATACGCGGTGGAGCCGGTTGGCGTACTGATAATTAACCCATCAGAGCGTTGACTGTACACAAATTCGTTATTGATATAGGCTTCGAACTCAATCATATGCGCCACTTTATCGGCATGCAATACTGCTTCATTTACCGCACTATTGCTGCTTTTGATGCTGCCATGCCGATGCACTGAAATCTCTAATAAATTACGTTTTTCCGTAACAAAGTTACCTGCCAAAACGTCTTTTAAAGGTTGTTGAAAGTTTTCGGGGGCTAAGTCGGTTAAAAAGCCTAAGTTGCCTCGGTTTACGCCAAGCACTGCCACATCAAAACGCGCTAACACTCGAGCTGCCCCTAGCATATTGCCATCACCACCCACGACGATCGCCAGATCGCAGGTCTTACCAAGCTCGACTAAGTCCATAACTTCAGCACCGGCAAGCGCTAAGCTCTGCGCTACCCGCTCCTCAACATAGACGCTTAAACCGAGTTGTTGCAAAAAGTGATATAAGCTTGCTAATGTTTGATTCGCGCCAGCATGATGAGGTTTACCAATAAGACCAATTTTGTTAAATGCATAGCTCATAGTTAGCGTGTTCCTTTTGTCGTCTTGCGCAGTATAGGGCAGCGAGCCTAACTATAAAATGCCTACTTGAATTAATTAGAATAAGCCCCATCTCTGAATAGACTAACTTTTTGAGAAAATTTGATGGTAGAGGCACTTAGCAGGACAGAGTTAATTTTAAAACTGATTGTTGAACAGTATCTGTTAGATGGTCAGCCTGTCTCTTCAAAACTGATTTCAGAGCATCACGCACTGGCTGTCAGTTCAGCTACTGTCCGAAATACCATGGTGCAGTTAGAGCAAATGGGGTTGATCCGCTCGCCGCATACCTCCGCCGGCAGAATCCCGACTACAGCCGGTATTCGTTTATTTATCGATAAAATGCTGCAATTAGATCCGCTGACAGAAAAGTGGCAACGTGAGTTAAATACCCGCTTGGTACCGCAGCTGCCTATTTCACTGTTATGCCAACAAGCGGGGCAGTTATTAGCCAACTTAACCGGGTGTGTTGCCATCGTCAGTGCGCCGAAAGCGGCGGGTAGGGAAGTGCGGCAAATCGATTTAGTGCGTTTGGCCAGTGATCGCTTACTGCTGGTTGTGATTGATGAAGACGGCGATATTCTGCATCGGGTGCTAAGTTGTGAACAAAGCATTGATACCGCAACACTAAGTAAAGTACTGTGTTTACTTAATGCCGCTTTAGCGGGTGATCAGTGGCAAGATGGCATTGCCCGTTTAGGCAATATGTTGAAAACGGAAACGGGTTTAAGCCAGATGCTCATCAGTAAAGTACTCGGCCAACTTAACTTAGACGAGTTTTTACAACATCAGCCACTGATTTTCGGACAGCACCAATTATTACTGACGCCAGATTACCAAACTAATCCAGCCTTACAGCAAGTGGTACAAATGCTGGAACACCCAGCCGGGTTAATCCAGTTGTTGCAAGCCGTTACTCAGGATGATAAGCCCAAGCTGATTTTGGGCAAAGAATCGGGTTTTGTGGAGTTAGCGCAATTGAGTGTGATTGCCCAAAGTTATCAACTTTTGCCGCACCGTTTTATTGCTTTACTGGGGCCGCGGCGGATGAATTACGCCCAATTAATCCCTTTGGTTGAATCCTGTGCGGCTAAGTTAAATTTAAACTTGAATCGAAAAAATTGATCCCCATAATACCCCTACATTAATTGGAGTATTGTAACAATGACTGAGCAAAATAAGCCTTCTGAACCTGTAGAGGAACTCAATGCAGCCGCTGGCGACACCAATGCCGATACAGTAGAGCTGTCTTCTGAGCAAAGTATCATTGCTAAATTGGAAGAAGAATTAGCAAAAAGCCAAGGCCAGCTGGCTGATCAACACGAATTAATGTTGCGCATAAAGGCGGATGCGGAAAACGCCCGTCGTCGTGCCAGCATGGATGTGGAAAAGGCCCATAAATTTGCACTGGAAAAGTTTGCCGGTGACTTATTGCCTGTGGTCGATAACCTAGAGCGCGCTTTATCCTTTATCAACCGTGAAGATGAAGCCTTTAAAGGGGTTATCGAAGGGGTTGAGCTCACGATGAAGAGCTTTTTAGATACTGTCGCCAAATACGGTGTGGTGCAAATTGATCCGGCGGGTCAACCGTTTAATCCAGAGCAACATCAGGCCATGAGTATTCAGCCATCGGCAGATGTGCCGCCGAATACCGTGACTTTTGTGATGCAAAAAGGTTATGAGTTAAATGGTCGTTTGCTGCGTCCTGCGATGGTGGGTGTGTCAAAAGCGCCTGAATAACCAGTTTTTTGCTAAAGATTGTCTTAACAAAAAACCGACGTTAACGTCGGTTTTTTGTGCTGGCTGGCAACCCTCTTCTATAGTGACTTAGCTCTAGCCTTTTTATCAAAGCAACTCCTGATAAATATAAGCGGCCAGCGGGTGTTGTTGTGTTTTTAGATCGCGCACGAAAAATTGAGCTATTTTACTGGCACCTTGCAAGGTGAGATGGGTGTTATCGATTTTACCCTCAGGAAACTTCGCATACAGTCCTGCTGGCACTTGGATAAAATAAGGCTGGCTGGCTAAAGGACCTTGTTGCTCAATAAACTCACAGCTGAGTTGCTGTAAATCAAAAAATGCTACCTCGGCTTTTTTAGCAACCTGCGCAGCTGCAAGTGCGTAATCGGCGAGATCGCGCTTGAGCGTGCCGTCGTCGTTAAAGTTGCGGCGACAAATTGAACTCGCGAGCAAGGGGATGGCTTGACGTGCTTGAATGTCTTGGATGAAGCGATGCATAAAAATCTGATAGTCACCCTCTGCGGCGGCATAACGCAGCGGATCATCCTGTTTCTGATCGTTGTGGCCAAACTGGATCAACACATAATCACCAGCACGAAGTTCACTCAGTAACAATTGCCAGCGCCCCTCAGTTAAAAAGCGCCTTGTGCTGCGGCCATTTGCGGCATGATTGACAATCGTTAGCTGCGGTAACATAAAATGCGGTAACAGTTGTCCCCAGCCCCTTTCTGGGTAGGCTAATTCAGCTTTGTCAGACATGGTAGAGTCACCGACGAGGTGTAAGCGTGCTTTAGGCAAATTCGATGGCATAGCCTGTTCTGCTTTAAGTGCAGTCGTCAACAGCAAGACACTTAGCATAGCAATAAAACGTATCTTTAGTTTAAACATCACTCTTGCTCCAATAATAGATAGAGTTGTGCCAGTATGGCTTCGGGATCCCAGCGACCGGCAAAGGTCCATTGCGTGGTAATATGCTCGGCGCTAAGTGCCTGTGGGTGTTTCGCTAAGTTGCTGGCAAGCCAAGGATAAATACTATTATTACTATCTTGATGACTGAAGTAATAGCGGTCACCCCATAAATTGGCTTGGTTTCGTTCGGGCTCTGTAGGGTAGGTATGCCGAAAGATGGGTGTGTCTGCCATATTGCGACTGTATGTATTATCAATCAGGTAAAATTGTGCATCATAATGGCGTCTACCCAACATAAAACCGGGAACGCCATCAAAGTGTGAGTTACGCACCACCATTTTTTGCGATTCAGCCCATTCGCCATCGTGCCAGAGCGTGGCATAGGCTTTTTTATTCATAAAGGTGCTATCGGTAAAGAAGGCCCAACCACGCGGACACACCATGTCAGTATGGCCTTCAAAATAACAGTTACGATGATAATACATTCCGTAATCTTTATTCCAAAGGCTCAGCGTATCAGCGCCACCCGCAATTACGGCACAGTCGTCTGTGATAATCCGAGTGGCCATTTCAAAACCACGGATAGCAAATTGATGTTCATTATCGCCGGTGATTTCACCATAGCTGTTATGTACGGTGAGGCGGAGTAGGGCAATATCGCTGGCGCGGATATTTACTACCGCGCTACCCCAATCATTGGGATGGTGTTTTAACCAGTTCTTACGCAATTCTGCGATCTTGATGATAGTTTGGTCGCGGCCACTGCCGATCAGCGCAACCTTATTGCGGGTAAGATAGAGCTTTTCTTGGTATAGGCCTGGTGCAATGCTAATAATGGCTTGTTGATTATTGTCTGGTAAGCTGTTTAAGGCGGCCTGGATACTGCGAAAATCAGCGGGGCCTTCTAGAGCAACGCTTAAACGAAGGACGTCTTTAGCATGGAGTGGCATGGCAAAGCACAGTAACAATAATAGAGAGCGAAGCATACGTCATCCAAAGTATGATTAAGTCATACACGAGTAGTAAAATTAAAGCTAAGGCTAAAAAAGAGCCGACGGTTGTCGGCTCAAACTACCGGAGAGGTTAGAACCTCCCATCCCCAGGGACAGTTACCCTAACTGCTTTAGGGTGTTTTGTAGCCGAGCAAGGTCGCAACCTGAACCGCCGCCATAATAAAAGGCCCGTTGGCTTTGGCATCATTACGAAACAGTGGCTCACTCATGTAATAGCGGTAGCTACCGTCGCGACCAAAGCCTAAACCAGCAACCTGTACGGTATTGATTAAGCTAATGGTATTGTCTGGGTGTACTAAGATAAACTCTTTTAATAACCCATTAAATGCCTTAATTGCGGTCTCTTTATAGCTTGGTGGTAAGTAACCTTTGTTCACCGCTTTCGCTAAAAAATAAGCATACATCGCCGTGCCAGAAGACTCTAAATAATTACCTGGTGCCTCGGGCATATCTAAAATTTGATACCAAGTACCACTCGCATCTTGGTAGCGCTGTAGGGCGTCGGCTAACTCCGTAATCATTTCTAGTAAAGGTTGACGCAGCTCAGTTTGCTCTGCGGGGATGTAATCCAGTACATCCACCAAAGCCATGCTTAACCAGCCTTGACCTCGGCTCCAAAAATGCGGTGATAAGCCCGTTTCTTTGTCAGCCCAATTCATTTGTTTAGATTCATCCCAGGCATGAAAATAAAGCCCTGTTTTGGGATCTCTTAAGATCTGTCTGGTCAATTTAAATTCTTTTAATACCTCAGGTAATCCCGCGCCATTTTCAAATTCTGTGGTATAGAAAGCATAAAACGGCATGCCCATATAGACACCATCTAACCATAATTGGTGTGGGTAAATTTTCTTATGCCAGAAAGCGCCGCCAGCAGTGCGTGGATGCTCGGTAATTTGCTGTCTTAGTAAGGCGAGTGCTTTACGTGCTGGTTCAGTCGGATTTCGTAAATAATCACGCAACAACATATTGCCGGTATTCAGACTATCAATGTTATATTTTTTAATATCGTAGGTATGAATATCTCCGTCTGCAGTGACAAAAGAATTCACCACCTCGCTAATCACTTGTTGCCAAGCTGGGTTAGGTCTAAGTTGTAATAAGTCATCATAAGCTTGTAACAGTAACCCCGTGGTGTACTCAAAGGTTGCTGGTCGACTACGTTCATAATCCCAACCACCATAAACGTAATAAGGGGTTTGACGAATCATTTCACTGGCAGCAAGTTGTTCCGCCCAATATAACGCTCGCTCTGCGGTTAAAGGCTCAGCTAACGCACTTGCAGTTGCTGCAGTGTCAAAGCGCATTCTAGGGGTTAAGGTTAAGGCTTCTGCTTGCTGTTCTAAATAGGCGACAAAGTCAGCCTGGGTTTGAATACCGTCTTTTTCACCATCCCAAGCAGCTAAGAAATAGTATTCCAAGGCTTTGCCAGCAGGGCGTAACACGGCAACTTGACTGTTTTCATCTGCGGTAACTTGCTGTAAAGCATTACGTTTAAAGATCACTGCCATACCTAAATTGCTCTCTGGCGAGGATAAGCTTTGTTTGCCCCAGCTGGCAATGTAGGTCCAAGCATGTCCAGTGATATCAATATTACCTTGAATGAGCGTGGTATCGGGATGTTTAACAAAGCCAATCGCCAAGTTATCCAGTTCATCAGACAAAGTTAGGCGAGTATTCACCAAGCGGCTGGCTGCCGTCATCGACAAGTCTGCCTGCAGCGTTAAGGTTTTACCGGCAATTTGCCAGTCTTGATAGGTTATTTGCAAAGCTGAATACAGAGGGCCATTATTGGTTACCGTCGCGGTATGTTGCGCCAATTGCGATACCAGTTGGACTTGCTGGCCATCCCAATAGCCGTAGCCTCCTGCAC
>CAZNXI010000065.1:0-8218 GCA_964577005.1 uncultured Rheinheimera sp. | reverse complement strand
CCCAGCGAACGTCCTACTTTTAAAATATCCATGCCCCAGTCGGCCATGGCATGGTAAGACTGATAACCGTCTTGCCCTATTTGTTGCAAAACCATATCAGCGGTTTTCTTACCAAAAATATCAAAGCCATTGCGCCAATCGAGATAAATTCGATAACCCACTTTATCCGATTCAATACCCGGGCCCTCATAGCGGATCCATTCTGAGTGATCGGTATACTGTGCAGGTGGCGTCAAGGTTTGCACATTTTGAAAAGTCCCACCAACATATTTGGCTTCTTGCCACTCACCGCCGACTTTATGCGAAATTTCCGCCTGCGTTTTTACTGGCCAGTTTTGCTGAGTAAAGGCCGTGGCATCAGCAGCGATATTTAGCTTTACTCGCTGTGTAGCCGCCAAGTCTAAACTGACCAATAACGTGTCTGTATCACCATCGCCGTTACGATCAATATGCTGAGAAGGTACAAGGCTGTTATTAACGCGGACAACCAGATTTTGCGCTTGCACAGCGGTTAACCCTAAATCATGGTAACTGAAAAAAAGGGGTTGTTGTGTTCGAGCAAACTCAGAAGGATTGCTTACTTCAATAGTGGCAACCTGAGTGATCTTAGTTTGGTTGGCATCCATTTGGTTGCTAGCCTTAGGCGGCTGCGGCTGGCCACATGCTAACAACACACTGCTCAGCGTAATAATGGGAAGAGTTTGAGAAATACGCATATTCACAATAATAACCCTGTTAAGAATCTTGCTATCCTGGCTTGAATAAAGTGCCATCCTAGGCACTTAGTGCGCTTGTCATCAGAACATGACAGATAAAAAAGCGGCTGTATTAAAAAACAGCCGCTGTTAAACGTTAGAATTTATACTGTGCGCCGAAATAGTACTGGCGTCCCGTTGCATGGTAATAAGTTAAGCGATTACCACTCGCATCGACCCACTGATCATCGACTTCATCCGTCAGGTTGAGGGCTTCGAAGGTCAGTTTCCAGTTATCGTTCAGTTGATAAGACATTGAGGCATCAATATTTCGAGTAGCGTTAGTGCCTTCCGAAATATTATTGTCGCGACCAATAGCATTTGTTAAATAATCAGAACGATCGGCCAACGATACGCGAGCGGCAAATTTTTCATCTTCGTAATACAAGGTAGCACTTTTAGTTGCTTCAGAGAGCCCTTGTAAATCACGAGTCGCTAGCACTACCCCTGCATTATTCACATAGTCCATCTGTGCTTTAACGTAGGTGTAATTACCGATAAAGCCAAAGCGATTCCAAAATTCAGGTAAGAAGGTAAACGGCATTTGATATTGCACTTCAAAGCCATACAGATTTCCACCTGGACCATTTAACGGCGTGTTGGTTTGCCATTCGATATTTTCGTTACAATCTGGGCCATAGCCCGGACCGGCAGTACAGGCATCAATTGCGGCTTGAATAGGTAAACCGGTTTCGGTAAAGAGTTTCGTTTCACTTAAACCTTGTACGTAGCTATCGATATCTTTGCGAAATAAAGCGACACCCAGTAAAGACTCATTATCAAAATACAGTTCTAGGCCCAAATCATAGGTTTTGGCTTTGGTAGGCTCAAGTGTTGGATTGCCACCGCTAATAGCACGCGCACCACCAGACGCCGACACTGACACATTGGGGCGAATCCCAGCAAGGCCAGCACGAGCAAGTACTTCAGCATAACCTAAGCGAATAATCACATCATCCATTGGCTCGAACACTAAGTTTAGCGAGGGTAAAAACTCTCGATAATCATGCTCTGCCGTGATGAGTTGCTGTGTGCCACCTAAGGAAGCCCACGCAGTAGACGATTGATCCGTTTTGACAAAACGGCCACCGACATCACCGCGAAAGCCGATATCGCCCAATTGGGTATCGAAGGCCAGTTGAATATAGGCACCCAGCGTTTGCTCTTCTGCCGAATAGTTATCGACCCGACGATTATCCGTACTTACCGCAAAATCACCGGTATTACTGTAAATATCATAAGCGGCATCAATTGCTGCTAGATCAGGGACTAACCAATTAGCGTAAGGCCCCACACCCGCTGCATATTGTCTTATTAAGTTGGCACTCATCACTACACCTGCGGCATTTTCAGGACGGCGGCGCGCTTCCCGAGTTTCAAACTGGAAGTTTTTGTAGTGTAAGCCGCTGCGTAGCGTCAAAGCTTCACTTAGGATATATTCCAAATTAATAGCTGCATTGTCGAAGGTATTTTCTGCACCAAGTGGGCGTAAACGTACACTATTGGTCGTCCAGCCATTCGGATCAAATACTCCGGCACCAAACAGTAGCTCTGGATTCTGACGTTTGCCACCGCGGTAGTCATAGCTAAAATCCTGCCCACCTTTTTGCATTACGACAGTGGTTTGAATGGGGTTGTCGAACTCTGAATTAGCTCGACCAGCCATTACATCGATTTTTAAGTTATCAGTAAACTGATGTTGACCACTTAGCGTGAATTGCAAAAACTCGGTAGACAGCTCGTCGTAGCGCAGTTCATTTCGAATCAGCGCATTTTCAAAAGAGGCATAGGTCACGGTATTGGTATTATCAATTTCATAATCCAACACATTCATCGCCGCTGTTTGGCTATTGCCATTTAAGATGCCTTGCATAAAGGCTTCTTGCCGAGTGGAATCATCTTTAGAATATAGAACGTCTAAATTGAAACGTGTTTCAGTGTTAGGACGATATTCTAAAGCGGTAGCAAGGCCAGTGCGTTTCACATTATGCAGATAGGAGTCATAACGTGGTAAACGTGGGCGGAAACTATCATTAATGGCTTGTAACTCCTGGCCTGACGTTTGACCGCGATAGCGACCAAAATCGTTGACATTATTCCAGCGCACAGTCGAAAAGCCTTCATCAAGAATATTGCGCTCTGAAAAGGCGGCAGAAATTAAATAACCGAAAGTTCTGTCTTCGTTAATATTACTAAATAAAAATGAGCCTTTGGGGTCCACTTCTTCCGATTTATCGTTATAGCCGGCTTGCAGGTTGGCGGCAAAGGTCAAGCCATCATAGTCAAAAGGCCGAGCCGTGCGTAAATCCACAGTAGCGCCTAAAGAACCTTCTTCAACATTGGCTGAAGCGGTTTTTCGTACAGTTAGCTCGCTGAACAGATCGGAGGAAAAGGTATTAAAGTCAAAACCGCGACCGCGGTTAGCGCCGCCAACCGCATCGGTGCCGCCACTAGTCGACTGCGCTTCCATACCGTTGATGCGCACCCGGGTAAAATCTGGCCCTAAACCGCGTACCGAAATTTGTCGGCCTTCACCCGCTACTCGGCTAATGGCAACACCTGGAATACGTTGCAATGATTCTGCTAAGTTTAAATCTGGGAAATCTGCAATATCCTCCGCTTTGATGGTATCGGTAGCGCCAGTTTCAAAGCGTTTTTGATTGAGTGCACTAGCCAAACTGCCACGGAAGCTACCCACAATAGAGATGACTTCAATTTGTTCTTCCGCTTCTTGTTCGGTTGTCGGCGTTGGTTGGGTTTGCGCCAACGCTTGGGTGCTAAGTAAAGAAGCGAGGCCGGCCAGTGTCAATGCCTTGCATAGTTTTGATGGGCGAAAGGTGCTGTTAGCACTTTGATGAATTCTGCGGTTTGCCATGTTGTTCACCTTGTCCTGAGCGTTCATCTGTTACCAGAAAAATCACGCTGACTATTATGTCTAAATCAGGAGCAAGTAGTTTGCTCCCCTGTTGAGAATGCGTCGACATTGTTATGTCGTTGTTATATTGTTTTCTTTGTCTACCGGTGGCAAAAAAAGCTTGCAATTTTTTGCCACCGATGGCAAAAAGCTACCATCAAGTACTAAATTCTGTCAATTAATGATGTAAATTAAATCACTAATTGATAATGATGAAATCAGTCAAAATTACCTAAGCCTCTAAATTTGTTTGTTTTGACTGTTTTCTTAGAATGTATTCTGTTCCATATTTGAACAATTTTAAAGGTCGCTTGAGTGAATGGCTGGCGGCAAAGAGCGACAAGAAATGTCACTAGCAGCGGCTTTAAGGAGTAAAAGATGACAGATTTATTTTCACTGGCAGGTAAAACCGCCTTGGTTACTGGTGCTAGCCGTGGTTTGGGTAAGGCGATTGCGATGGCGTTAGCGGCAAAAGGTGCCAAAGTACTGTGTTCCTGCTCTCGTGCTGGCGGCGCGCAAGCTACGGTAGACAGCATTATCACTGCGGGAGGGACGGCACAAGAGTTGGTAGCAGATCTTGCCGATGAACACTCGGTTCGACAATTAGCTGAGCAAGCTCTTAAGCTGGGCAGTGTCGATATTTTGGTCAATTGCGGCGGCACAATTTTTCGGGCGCCTGCGCATGAGTTTCCGATGGCAGAATGGCATAAAGTGATTGCCGTAAATCTCGATGCGGCCTTTTTGTTAGCGCAAATAGTTGGCGCTGAAATGATCAAGCGGCGCAGCGGCAAGATTATCAATATTGCTTCTATGCTCTCTTACAGCGGCGGTATTACGGTACCCGCTTATACTGCCAGCAAGCATGCGATTGCCGGTGTGACCAAAGCTCTCGCCAATGAATGGGCGCAGCATAATATTCAGATCAATGCGATTGCACCAGGTTATTTTCGAACAGATAACACCGCTGCCTTACAGGCGGATGAGCAGCGTAACAGTGCTATTTTAGCGCGGATCCCGGCTAATCGTTGGGGTGAGCCAGAAGATTTAGCCGGCGCGGCGGTATTTTTAGCTTCCAGTGCCAGTGATTATGTTAACGGCCACGTGTTAGCTGTCGATGGCGGCTGGCTGGCGCGTTAAGCGATTAGACTAATAAACTTATTTTGCAAGGACTTCACTATGAACGTTATTTATGAAAGCCGTTATCCAACCCATCCGGATGACGTAAAAAAATACGATACCGAACAGCTACGACAGCATTTTTTGGTGGATAACCTGATGCAAGCCGACAAGTTAGTGCTGTGCTACACCCATTATGAACGGGTGATTGTGGGCAGTGCCGTACCTGTGCAAGCACCTGTGCAACTGACCACGGTAGAGGCGCTAAAAGCAGCGTATTTCTTACAGCGGCGTGAGCTAGGTATTATTAACGTAGGCGGCAGCGGTACAGTATCGGTTGATGGAACAGAGTATGTGCTGCACAACAAAGAGGCGCTTTATGTGGGGATGGGGGCAAAGGATGTCAGCTTCCACAGTAGCGACAGCGCCACGCCGGCCAAGTTTTATTTGAATTCCGCGCCGGCCCATCATAGCTATCCGACTAAACATCTCACTATGGACAACTGCACCGTGCTGCAAATGGGCTCTGCCGCTACGTCTAACGAACGTGCTATCCACCAGCTAATGATTAACGATGTGGTCGAAACCTGTCAGTTGCAGATGGGCTTAACGGTACTGAAGCCGGGGAGTGTTTGGAATACTATGCCGGCGCACCAGCATGATCGCCGAATGGAAGCTTATTTTTACTTTGATTTAGCTGAAGAGCAGGGGGTTTGTCATTTTATGGGGCAGCCACAACAAACGCGGCATATCTGGGTAGCCAATGAGCAAGCAGTGGTATCGCCAGCGTGGTCTATTCACAGTGGTTGCGGTACCAGTAACTACGCCTTTATCTGGGGCATGGCAGGTGAAAACCTAGATTATCATGATATGGATAAATTCCCAGCGAGTGCAATGCGCTAACTAACTGTTTTATACCGTTGAGTTTTACAGAGAATAAAGCCGGCGGTAACAAGACTAAGAACAGGGTAACAATATGAAATATTTACGAAAGCGCTGGTCGGTTGTGTGTGCAGTGCTGCTGGGGTTTGCCGCGACGTTAAGCAGCGGCTGTCAGGTTGAGCAAGATGTAAAAGTACTAAGATTAGCTCATACACTGGATCAGGAGCATGTGGTGCATAAAGCCATGGCTCTGATGGGGGAGCGGCTAGAGCACTATTCTGCTGGCAGTATGCGCATCGATATCTACAGTGGTGGCCAGCTGGGTAATGAACGTGAGTTGGTCGAATTGCTGCAAATTGGCAGTCTTGCCATGACCAAGGTATCGGCTAGTCCGCTCGAAGGCTTTGTGCCGGCAATGCAAGTGTTTAGCGTGCCCTATATTTTTGATGATAACGCACACTTTTGGCGGGTGTTAGAGAGCGACATTGGCCAAGGTTTGTTAAAAGAAATCCAAACGGCCCGCTTGTTTGGTCTGGGGTATTATGACGCTGGCAGTCGTAGTTTTTATTCCAGCAATACCCGTATTGATTCGCCCGCGGATTTACGCGGTAAAAAATTCCGAGTACTGAATAGCCAAACCGCGGTAAGGATGGTCGAAGCCTTAGGGGGTGCAGCTACGCCTATTGATTGGGGGGAGCTTTACACAGCGATTCAGCAAGGGGTAGTGGATGGCGCCGAAAATAACCCGCCTAGTTTTTATTTATCGCGCCATTACGAGCTAAGTAAATATTTTTCGTTAGACGAACATACCGCAGTACCTGATGTACTGATTATGAGCCTAAATGTTTTGCAAGATTTGACACCACAGCAGCAGCAATGGTTGCAACAAGCCGCCAATGATTCTATTGCTTATCAAAAAGCCGCCTGGCATCAGGCCTCTGAAGACGCACTGTTGGCAGTAAAGGCGGCAGGTGTAACGGTCATTTACCCGGATAAGGCGCCGTTTCGCCAAGCGGTAGCGCCTTTTTATCAGCAAATGCTGCAAACCCACATTGGCCCTTTGCTACAAGGTATTGCCGCGCTGAGTGAAACAGCCGGTGAGCAACAACGGGAGCGCAATGATGAATAAGCTTATTTGTCGGATCGACAGCGCCCTAAAGTGGACACTGGCTGCCTTTATGCTCAGCATAGTGCTGGTGGTAGGCTGGCAGGTGATCTCCCGTTATTTACTGAATACCCCAAGTTCGATTACCGAAGAGCTATCGCGTTGCTTATTGATTTGGATTGGCATGTTAGGCGCCGCCTTGGCTTACCGCACCGGTGTACATTTAGGTCTAGATATTGTGACACAGCGTTTTAATGCACGTAATCGACAACGCTTAGCCATATTGGTCAGTGCAGCAGTCGTGCTGTTTGCTATCGCGGTCATGGTGATTGGTGGTGGTAATCTGGTGGCGTTAACTTTTGAGTTGAATCAAATGTCTGCCGCTTTAGGTATTCGTATGGCCTATATCTACCTGATTATTCCTTTCTCTGGCAGCATTATTGCGTTTTATGGTTGCTGCCAACTTTATTATCTGAGTACCAATCAGACAATGCCAACGGTTGAGGGCCTGCACTAATGGAACTATCTATTCTTGTGTTATTAGTGGTGTTCTTTGGACTACTGCTACTGAATGTACCTATTACCTTTTCGATTGGTTTAGCGACCCTCGCCACCATGTTGGTGAGTATTGATTTTGTACCAGCGGTCACCACTATGGCACAGCGGATGGCGGGTGGTATTAATAGCTTTGCGTTACTGGCCATCCCGTTTTTTATTTTGTCTGGGCTGATTATGGGCCGAGGCGGCATTGCCAAACGATTAATTGAATGTGCTATGGCGCTTATTGGTATGTTACCTGGGGGTTTGGCTCTGGTGAACGTCGTGTCTTGTATGTTTTTTGGTGCCATATCTGGCTCTGCCGTTGCCGCCACCTCGGCCATTGGCAGTTTTATGCTGCCCGAAATGAAAAAACAGGGCTACGATGTCAATTATAGCGCGGCAGTAACAGCTGCCGCTGCAACGACGGGTATGTTAATACCGCCAAGTAATATTTTAATCGTGTATGCCATCGCCAGTGGGGGCGTATCTATTGCCGCGCTCTTTGTCGCCGGCTACCTCCCGGGTATCTTACTGGGACTTGCTTTAATGACCGTGTGTGCTGGCTATGCCAAAATTAAAGGTTATCCGGTTGGTGCTCGCTTGCCATTCAAATTGGTGATTCAAAAAGTAGCCGCAGCGTTACCAAGTCTATTTATGATCTTTTTAGTCATTGGTGGCATTATTGGCGGAATTTTTACGGCGACTGAAGCTGGCGCAATTGCTGTGGTTTATTCATTGATCCTCGCTGTCGGAATTTACCGTGAAGTCAAAGTGTCTGAATTATCAGGGATTATGATGAAAGCCGCCGAAACTACAGCGATAGTGCTGGCGCTGATTGCCACTTCGTCAGCGATGTCCTGGATTTTATCTTACGAGCAAATCCCGCAAACCATTAGCGCGGCGATG
>CAZNXI010000064.1:0-14588 GCA_964577005.1 uncultured Rheinheimera sp. | reverse complement strand
TAAACAGCGTAAAGAAATCACGCTTGGTGACGCGAATGGTCACCGGCGTTGGGCCATGCTGCGTGTTGGGTAAACGGGCATAGCCGCCACTTTGAAAAATACCGGCTTGCGCTGAGGGAATGGCCGAGCTACTTAGCTTTTGCACATCTTTGTAACTTAATACCCGAAGCGGCGTTAAGCAGTTATCGCAGGCTTGCTGTACCGAATTAATGCGTGGGAAAAACAGCGTATGGCTTTGCTCTGGCAGCGGATCGCGGTTCATCCAGTAATACAGGGTGGCATTACTAAAAAACACTCCTAAACCAATGCTTAAAATCATCAGGGTTAGTGCATAAGGCAGCGGTGCCCGCTTAATATTGTGCAAGGATAATTTGAGATAATAGCTAAAATTACGCATCGTCTTTCCTTACTGATTCACAGCGCGAGCGGCCAGCGGTTGATAAACCGTGGCATCACTTAACATGCCATCGACAATTTGCACATGGCGGCCAGCACGGCGTGCCTGCTCAGGATCGTGTGTAACCATTAAGATGGTGCAGCCTTCACGGTTGAGTTGCTCTAATAATTCCATAACTTGGCGCGCCATTAGGGAGTCAAGGTTACCTGTGGGTTCATCGGCTAACAGAATACGTGGCGAGCCAGCCAGCGCCCGGGCAATGGCCACACGCTGCTGCTGACCACCAGATAATTGGCCCGGCAAATAGCTACGCCGCCCGGCCAGCCCAACCCGCTCCAGTGCTTGCTCTACCCGTTGTTTGCGCTCGGCGCTACTAAAACCGCGATAACGCAGCGGCAATTCGATATTGTCGTAAATACTAAAATCTTTAATCAGGTTAAAACTCTGAAAGATAAAACCTATTTTTTCATTGCGTAGTGCTGACAAAGCACTGTCTGTCATACCAGTAACCGATTGTCCATCTAGCTGATAATCACCGCTGTCATAACTTTCCAAGGTGCCTAGAATATTTAAAAGCGTCGATTTACCCGAGCCAGATGGCCCGGTTAGTGCCACAAACTCACCCTCGGCGACGCTAAAATTAATATTGTGCAGCGCCTGGGTTTCAATCAGTTCGGTGCGAAATACTTTATTTAATTGCGTAATATGGATCATGCTGCTTCCCCGCTTAGTTTAAATTAACCCGTGCTTCATCTTTGAATTCGGCCAGATTGGAAATGATCCATTGCTCACCTTCCACCGCCCCAGTTAAAATCTCTACCCATTGCACCGATAAGGCGCCCAGCTCCACCGGCTTTTTAATTGCTTGATTGTCTAGTACCTGATATGCCAGCCGACCGCCACCTGAGGCGACAAAGTCACCGCGGGCAATTTTTAGCACATCTTGCTTATGTTCCAGCAATACTCGGGCACTGACTCGCTGACTTTGCCGTAAGCTTTGGGCTTCGCTATCTGCAAAACGCACCCGAGCACTGACCTGATTATTGCGCACCTCTGGTGCGATATAGCTGATCTGGCCACTTAGCTGCTGGTTGCCGACTGTGATCTCCACCGCCATACCGGGCAGCAAATCGCGGGCATAGCTTTCTGCTACCTGTAGCTCGGCTTCGTAGCGGGATAAGTCAATCACGGTAAGCAACATTTGCCCGGCTAACACATGGCTTTGCTGTTCAACCAGCCAGTTACCCAGTTGCCCGGTTACGGGTGCGGTAATATCCAGCGCTTGCAGTTTGCGTGATAGCTCGGCCACCACTAAGCCCTGACGCTGAATATCCTGTAGCCGCGATTGCTGCTCAAACGTCAGCTTATCTTTGGCCAGTTCCACTTTGCGGCTGGCATGATCAAACTCCAGCTCGGCCTGAGTTAAGCGATCTTGCGCCACATCAAAATCCAGTTTGCGGATCACGCCCATCTCAATCGATTGCTGGGCACGTTGCAGCTCACGTCGCGCAGCCAGTAAATTGACCTGCGCGGTATTCATTACTTGCTCCATATCCAGCTGCTGCTCGCGCGCTTGTAAGGCGGAGCGCTCGGCATCGGCCTGTAACACGCTTAGCACGGCTTGTTGTTGTTGCAGCAAGCTTTCCAATGCCGGGCTACTGATCCGGGCCAGTAATTCTCCTGCAATAACCGATTCACCCGGTTGCTTAAAAAATTCTATTTGTCCGGCTTCCTGGCTGTATAAAGTGGGCGCATTTGCGGCCACAATGCGGCCTTGCACAGCAATATCACGAATTAAATCGCCGCGCTGTACTGTCGCCATTTGCACTTGCTGCCGTGGCACTACCAACCCAGCATGGCTGCCCGCCTGCTGCCATAAGAAAAAACCTGTTGCCAATAGCACTGGAGGTAGCGCTAATAGCCAGCTATTGATACGACGCTTAGGTTTCGCAATAACCCGATCTTGGGTGCTGGTGCTTTGAATACTGCCTGAGTTCATTGTTGTTGTCCGTTATCATCCACTTAGAGGGCAATATAGACATAGCACTTTTGATGCCAAAAATTAAGTTATTGTTTATAAAGCAAATTAGCAAAACAGCAGCGTACGGAAAGCTGTCCGCGGACACTTTAACTGTCCGCGAAACCGGCTACGGACAGCTTTGAGTAGCAGTTGGTACAACGGTAGGCTCATGCTAAACTGCAGCGGTACTTATTTGGGAAATAAACTATGTATCAAGATGCTCCCCGCGCAGGTTTTGCTAGGCGCTTATCCGCGATTATTTATGATGTCTTAATTCTTTGCGCGATCATTATGCTGGCTGCAGGGGTGGCAATGCTGTTAATGCAAATATTGGTTTGGAGTTCACTAGTCTCGTTGCAAGGTTATACCGATCTGGCCGACTACCTTAATAGCGGATGGCGGCGCTGGGTACATTTAAGCTATTACGTAGCGGTAATTTTAGGTTTTTACAGCTATTTCTGGTGCAAGGCTGGGCAAACGCTGGGAATGCGGGCTTGGCGTATACTTCTCGTGACCGCAGAAGGTAAACCCTTAAGTCTGAAGCAAGCGCTCAGCCGTGCAGTTCTGGCGTTTGGGGGCTTGGGTAATTTTTGGCTTTGGTTACGCTGGGGCAAGGGGCTGGCATTGCAAGATCAGCTAACCAATACCCAAATGATCGTGCTCACAAAAGAACAAAGTAAAGTATTAAACTTACACAAAACAGCCCGCTAGGTAAAACACAGCTTGTGCCTATCAACAAAAAGCCTGCAAAATTGCAGGCTTAACACTTATCACTTGAGTCAGCTGACTAAATTTTCTTACGCATAAAGTAAAGCGATATACCGATAAACAGGATGCTGGGTATCGCTGCACCAGCCAATGGCGGCAGCTGATAGACCAGCGCCAAAGGGCCAAACACTTCATTACTCATATAAAAACCAAAGCCAGTTAAAATGCCCAATAACACTCTTGCTGCCATAGTGACGCTGCGTAAGGGCCCAAAAATAAAGGATAAGGCCAACAGCAACATAGCTGCCAAGGTCAAAGGTTGTAAAACTTTACGCCAAAACGCTAATTCATAACGGCTCGCTTCTTGGCTATTTTCTCTTAGGTAACTGATATATTCATTTAGCCCCTGCAGCGATAACATCTCAGGTTTAATACTCACGACACTTAACTTATCAGGAGTTAAACTGGAGCGCCAACGCAAGCTTTGTTGTTGGGTTTGCGTAATTTGCGTCTCGGCAAACTGCAATTCTGTAACCTGTTCTAGACGCCAAGCATTATCGACATAGTGTGCCTTGCTAGCGCGAGTGATATGAGTAAGTGCTAAGTCTTGATCAAAATGATAAATCGTAACGTCTTTTAGATTCCCGAGATCATCCACTTCTTTGATATTAACAAAGCGGTCGCCATCTTTCGCCCAAACGCCTTGTCTGGCTGCAAACACATTACCATCAGAAATGGCTTTAATCCGCAGTTCGCGTGCGGCACGATCACTGACTGGTGCTCCCCATTCCGCGACTGCCATCATTACCAGCACCATCAATACTGCAGATTTCATCACAGAGTTGATAATATTTAAGCGTGATAACCCCGCCGCTTGCATCACCACCAGCTCACTACTGCTCGCTAATACCCCCAAACCTATCAAGCCACCAATTAAAGCGGCCATTGGGAAAAATAGCACTACATCACCGGGTACACTGTATAAGGTAAAGAGCGCGGCATGTACCATATCGTAGTAACCGCGGCCAATAGAACGCATTTGATCAATAAAGCGAAACATCGAAGACAGTGCCACTAGCACCGCTAAGGTCATGGCGCTGGTCGATAAAATGGTGCGGCCAATATAGACATCAAGAATTTTTAACATATCAACGCCCCGCTAACCAAGCACGAAACTTTTGCGCCATGGCACGGTTTCTTAAAATCAATACAGTCCCCACTAACAAACCTGATAGATGTAACCACCACATGCCCCAAGAGGCTGGCACTTTGCCATCTTCTAGCGCGGAGCGAGCAATAATCAGTAAAGCGTAATATCCCAAATATAATAATAAGGCCGGTAATAAACGGCCAAATTTACCTTGCCGCGGATTCACTCTGGCTAAGGGAACGGCGATAAGCGTTAAAATGGGAATAGACAATGGAATTGCAATACGCCAGTGCCACTCGGCATTCGCCTCAGCGCTGTTATCTTGCAATAACTCTGCGGTACTTAAACTGCCCAATTTTCGCCGACGCTGCTCAACCTGCTGCTCGCGAATTTGCATATCATAACGACCAAACTCGGTGATCTCATAAGCGGGTGATTCGCCATCCCCCGCGTAACGCCGTCCTTCGATCAGCTGTAACATCTGAGCACCCGTTTGCGGATCTTCTGCTACAGCACCACCTTTAGCATAGACAATGGCATGACCTGTCATCCCCTCTTGTCCTGTACTTTGGGCGACAAAAACTTTAGACAATTGGCCACCGGAACGACTGACTTCTTGTACAAATATTACGGCTTTTTCATTCGAGGTATGTTGAAAACGGCCTGGCACCAACGAAAACAATCCCGCATCAGACTCCGCTCTTTCCAGTAATTGATTCTCACGTTCACTAGACCAAGGGCTAAAATATAAGGTTACCGCCCCCGCCAACAAGGCCATGATGATAGAGAGCAAGAGTGTCAAGCGCGTGACATACCATTCGCTGACCCCAGTGGCATGCAGTACGGTCATTTCGCTATCGGCATAAAACCGACCATAGGCCACTAAAATGCCTAAAAAAGCACTGAGCGGTAAAATAATCACTGCCAGCTGTGGCAGTTTTAACGCCACAATACTCATCACCAATTGCCCAGGAATTTCGCCTTCCGAGGCATCTGCCAAAATTTTTACAAAACGCTGGCTAATAATAATCGTCGTCAATATCAGAAAGACAGCTAACTGGGCTCGAAACACTTCACCAATCAGATAACGAAAAATAATCAAAAGGCCCCCTAAAAACCTGTCTTTTCACTGGAAAGCTGGTGATTTTTCAGTAAACTTGCTATTTTCACGCTTTATTATCGGGCAAAGTAGCGAAAAATCCGAGCTTTTTTAACAAATCGCGGTAAAATTGCCCTACTTATTTTCAGCTACCACCGTATTAATGTGATTAATGCCAATAGTAGCACAGAGTCTTAGAATCAGGAGTAAGCATGGAGTTCAGCGTAAAGAGCGGAAGTCCGGAAAAACAACGCAGCGCCTGTATCGTTGTTGGCGTGTATGAACCACGTCGTCTTTCCGCAGTAGCAGAGCAACTGGACAAAATTAGCGAAGGTTACATCAGCAACTTATTACGCCGAGGCGATCTGGAAGGTAAACCCGGCCAAATGCTGCTGTTACACCATGTCCCGAATGTCCTAAGCGAGCGCGTGTTGTTGGTCGGTTGTGGCAAAGAGCGCGAGTTAGACGAGCGCCAGTATCGCCAAATCATTGCCAAAACCATTAGCACCCTGAATGAAACCGGCTCCATGGAAGCCGTGTGCTTTTTATCCGAACTGCACGTAAAAGGCCGTGATACCTACTGGAAAGTGCGGCATGCAGTAGAGACCACCCAAGATTGCCTGTACGTTTTCGACAAGCTAAAAAGCAAAAAAGATGAAACGCGCCGGCCGCTGCGTAAAATAGTCTTTAACGTACCAACCCGTCGCGATCTGACGATTGGTGAGCGCGCGGTAGAGCATGGCTTGGCCATCGCTGCCGGCGTGAAGCAATGTAAAGACGTAGGCAATATGCCACCAAATATCTGTACTCCAACTTATTTAGCTGAGCAAGCCAAAGCCTTAACCAGCTTATCTGACAAAGTCAGTGTCGAAGTGCTGGGTGTGCCAGAGATGAGTGCCCTTGGCATGAATTCTTATCTGGCAGTAGGTCGTGGTTCAGTTAATCAACCAACGATGTCGGTGATTAAATACCAAGGCGCAAATGATGATAGCGCACCCGTGGTATTAGTGGGTAAAGGCCTGACCTTTGACTCTGGCGGTATTAGCCTAAAGCCGGGCGATGGTATGGACGAAATGAAATTTGATATGTGTGGTGCCGCTTCGGTGTTAGGCACTATGCATTCGGTGATTAATTTACAATTACCCGTGAATATCGTCGCTGTGTTAGCAGCGGCTGAAAATATGCCCGACGCTAACGCGTATCGGCCGGGTGATATTTTAACCACCATGTCGGGGCAAACAGTTGAAGTACTGAATACCGACGCCGAAGGCCGCTTAGTATTATGTGATGCCTTAACCTATGTTGAGCGCTTTGATCCTGAGTTGGTGATTGATGTGGCGACCTTAACCGGCGCTTGCGTTATTGCCTTAGGCAAACATGCCTCGGGTTTACTGAGTAACCACAACCCGCTTGCACATGAAATTCTGAATGCTTCTGAGCAAAGTGGTGATAGAGCTTGGCGTTTACCGCTATGGGATGATTATCAAGATCAACTAGAAAGCCCCTTTGCTGACTTTAGCAACTTAGGTGGCCGTGCGGCTGGCACCATCACCGCAGCCTGCTTCTTGTCACGCTTTACCCGCAAATATAACTGGGCGCACCTAGATATTGCCGGTACGGCTTGGCGCAGTGGCGGTAAAGATAAAGGTTCAACCGGTCGCCCAGTGGCACTGTTAACGCAGTTCTTGATTAACCGTACTGGCAATAACCAGGATCATTAATGCGCGTGACCTTTTATGTACTAGCCGAGCCAGCAGGCTCAGCTAGCGACATTAGCTCTGCCTTGGCAGAGCCTGACAATGAGCTGTCGCTTGCGCCAGCTCATTTTGCTTTTGCTTGCCAGCTATGCGCCAATTTGTACCGCGAAAAACAACGAGTGTTTGTTTATACTCGCGATCAGCAACAAGCTGAGCTGATAGACGAGCTACTGTGGCAATTTGAGCCAGACAGCTTTGTGCCACATAACCTAACAGGTGAAGGCCCAGCGCGCGGCGCACCGATAGAAATTGGCTGGCAACTGCCACGACAAAGCCGCCAAGTACTGATAAATCTCACTGACACCATGCCAGACTTTGCTCGGCGTTTTGCCAGTGTCATCGAATTTGTTCCGGCAGAGCCGACGCTAAAAGCACAGGCGCGGGAACGTTATAAGCAATATCGTCAAGCCGGTATCACGCCAGAAACCGTGACAATCGGCTGAATTTACAGGTGTCTCTGATGGAAAAAACCTTCAACCCCAGCGAAATCGAACAGGCCATGTATCAGGCTTGGGAAAGCAAAGGCTATTTTAAACCGAATGGCGACAACCGCCCCGGTAATAACTACTGCATTATGATCCCACCGCCAAATGTCACTGGCAGCTTACATATGGGCCATGCCTTTCAGCAAACCATTATGGATGCGCTAACCCGCTATCAGCGGATGCAAGGCAAAAATGCCTTATGGCAAGTCGGTACCGATCACGCCGGTATTGCCACCCAAATGGTGGTTGAACGTAAACTGGCGCAAGAAGGTTTACCGGGTCGGCATGAGCTGGGTCGCGATGCCTTTATTGAAAAAATTTGGGAATGGAAAGCCGAGTCTGGCGGCACCATCACCGAGCAAATGCGCCGTTTAGGCAACTCGGTAGACTGGGATCGTGAACGCTTTACCATGGATGAAGGTCTGTCGAATGCCGTGCAGGAAGTGTTTGTGCGCTTGTATGAAGACGACTTAATTTATCGTGGCAAGCGCTTGGTAAACTGGGATCCCAAGCTACACACGGCCATTTCCGATCTGGAAGTTGAAAACAAAGATCAAAAAGGCAAATTCTGGCACCTGCGCTATCCCTTAGCCGATGGCGTGCTGACTGCCGATGGCAAGAACTATCTGGTAGTGGCAACAACCCGCCCAGAAACCATGCTCGGTGATACTGCTGTAGCCGTAAACCCAGCAGATGAGCGTTATCAAGCCCTAATCGGCAAAGATATCGTGCTACCGCTGGTTAATCGCCGTATCCCCATTATCGCTGATGAACATGCCGATATGGAAAAAGGCAGCGGCTGCGTAAAAATTACCCCAGCACACGATTTTAACGATTACGAAGTCGGTAAGCGCCATCAGTTACCAATGATCAACGTGCTGACCCCTGATGCCACTGTGCGCAGCGAAGGCGAATGCTTTTTTACCAACGGTGAGCTCAATAGCAGCATAACGGCAGCTATCCCGCAGGAGTATCAAGGGCTGGATCGCTACGAAGCACGCAAAGCCATTGTGGCCGCCTTTGAGGCAGCAGGTTTACTGGAAAATATTGAAGAAATTAACAATACCCTGCCCTTTGGCGATCGTAGCGGTGTGGTGATTGAACCTATGCTGACCGACCAATGGTATGTGCGGGTCGCGCCTCTGGCCAAAACCGCCACCGCAGCGGTAGAAAATGGCGATATTCAGTTTGTGCCTAAGCAGTACGAGAATATGTACTACAGCTGGATGCGCGATATTCAAGATTGGTGTATCTCGCGTCAATTATGGTGGGGCCACCGTATTCCAGCCTGGTACGACGCAGCTGGCAAGGTCTATGTTGGTCGTAACGAAGCCGAAGTCCGCGCTAAATACGCTTTAGCCGACACGGTAACGCTAAGCCAAGATAACGATGTTTTAGATACCTGGTTTAGCTCGGCGCTGTGGACCTTCTCCACCTTAGGCTGGCCAGAAGAAACGGAAGATTTGAAAAACTTCCACCCGACGGATGTGTTAGTCACTGGCTTTGACATCATCTTCTTCTGGGTTGCCCGGATGATTATGATGACGATGCACTTTATTAAAGATGCCGATGGTAAGCCACAGGTCCCCTTTAAAACCGTGTACGTAACGGGTCTGATCCGCGATGAGAACGGCGATAAGATGTCTAAGTCTAAGGGCAATGTTATCGATCCGCTGGATATGATTGATGGGATCAGCCTAGAAGACTTATTGGCCAAACGTACCAGCAATATGATGCAGCCGCAGTTAGCCAAGCAAATTGCCGATCGCACCACCAAGCAATTCCCAGAAGGGATCCCAAGCAGCGGTACCGATGCCGTGCGCTTTACCCTAGCAGCACTGGCTTCAACCGGCCGTGATATTAACTGGGATATGAAGCGCTTAGAAGGCTATCGCAATTTCTGTAACAAGCTGTGGAATGCCAGCCGCTATGTGCTGATGAACACCGAAGAAAAAGACTGCGGCTTTGGCAGTGACGATAAGGTGCTGTCACTGGCCGATAAGTGGATTTTGGCACAATACCAGCAAACGGTGAAACAAGTACGGCATTACCTTGATACCTACCGCTTTGACCTCGCGGCGACGGCGCTGTACGAGTTTACTTGGAATCAGTTCTGCGATTGGTACTTAGAGCTGACCAAGCCCGTATTGTTTAAAGGCAGCGAGGCTGAGCAGCGTGGCACTCGTCATACACTGATTACCGTACTGGAAAGCTTACTGCGCTTAATGCACCCGATAATGCCTTATATGACAGAAAGTATCTGGCAGTCGATAAAGCCGTTAGCAGGAATTACTGGCGATAGCATTATGTTGGCCGCTTACCCTGAGTATCAAAGCGAGTTGGTAGATGAAACCGCCTTAGCCGATTTAGAGTGGCTAAAAGCGGTGATCACCGCTATTCGTAACGTACGCGGTGAGATGAATATTGCGCCAAGTAAGCCATTAAATGTGCTATTGCGTAACCTCAATGCCGAAGAAAGCCGCCGCTTAGCTGAAAATCGCAACTTCTTAATGGTCATGGCCAAGTTAGAAACGCTGGATCTGTTAGCGGCAGACGCCAAGGCACCGGCAAGTGCTACCCAGTTAATTGGTAGCATGGATTTATTAATCCCCATGGCGGGGTTAATTGATAAAGAAGCCGAGCTAAGCCGGATTGCCAAGCAACTGGAAAAAACTCAGCAAGAGCTTGCCCGTGTTGCCGGTAAACTCAGTAATGAGGGTTTTGTGGCAAAAGCACCAGAAGCCGTGCTAGAAAAAGAGCGCGCCAAGCAAGCTGAGCTGGAGCAGGCTGTAGCCAAATTACAAGCGCAACACGCAGAGATCGCAGCGCTGTAATCAGTAAGCGATTTGCATAATTAGCTGGCCAGCCTGTTACCTTAGGCTGGCCTTGCTTTCTGTGCTGATTGAAAGATTCCAATTGTGCAAAAACCATTTTTTGCTATGATGCAACCGTTTGTCTGATTAAACATCAGACCACCCCTGCACTGACTGCTTATGCATAATTTTCAGCTGCATAGTCACTTGTTAAGACAGGATTGAGCACCGTTGAGTTGTCCTATCTGCTGCAACGGTTACGTTAACTTTTTTCCGGAACACCGGACTTTTATACGAGAATAAAAACCATGTCAGCAGATGAAACCTTAGGGAGTTTGGCCGAGCCTGTTGCTGCGGCGGCCGAAGCGGCCGCTGTATCACCTTCCATTATCAGTTTAATTCCACCCGTTGTAGTACTGTTATTCGCCATTTGGCTAAAACGCCCGATCTTAGCCTTAGTGCTGGGTGCGGCATCAGGTTTACTTCTGCTCGGCTCCCCCAAAGAGGCGCTATTTAATTTAGGCGAAACCTCGGTACGAGTGATGCAGGACGAAACCATTGGCTGGTTAATCCTAGTCTGTGGTGGCTTTGGTGCCTTAATCGCGCTGTTAGTACATACTGGTGGTGCTTTCGCCTTTGGCCGGATGGCGCAGCAATATGCCAGTG
Organism: uncultured Rheinheimera sp.; assembly: GCA_964577005.1. Lineage (GTDB taxonomy): Bacteria > Pseudomonadota > Gammaproteobacteria > Enterobacterales > Alteromonadaceae > Alishewanella. The sequence continues at coordinate 3,493 of CAZNXI010000064.1, read as the reverse complement.
GCCGCAAGCCGTCACTCTTTATGACCTACTTTTTAGGGTTAATTATCTTTATTGATGATTACTTAAATGCGCTTACGGTGGGCGAAACCATGAAGCGTATTACCGACAAGTATAAAGTCTCGCGGGAAATGCTGGCTTATGTGGTGGACTCTACCGCAGCCCCCATGTGTGTGCTGGTGCCAATTTCAACGTGGGCCATTTTCTTTGGTGGTTTATTAGTGGCTAATGGCATAGCGCCAGAAAGCGATCCTAATGGTATCCGCACTTATATCTCTGCCATTCCCTATATGCTGTATGCCTGGCTTGCGCTAATTATGGTGCCTTTGGTGATTTTGGGCATAGTACCGTTATTTGGCCCCATGAAAAAAGCTGAACTGGCCGCTCAGCAAGCTAGCTTTATTAGCGATGCGCCAGCTGAAATCGCTTCTACGCATACCCATACCAGCGATGATTTTGCCGTAGAAGCTTTTGAAGAAGAATTTGATGCCTCGGATAAAAAAGGCGGCAAGTTATACAACTTCTTACTGCCGATGTTAATGCTGATTGGTTTTACCATTTGGTTTGATGCAGAAATTTGGCCAGCCTTAATTCTGACTTTTATTTTAACCATCCCCATGTATATGGTGCAGCGCTTAATGCCCTTTACAGAAATGATGGAGCTGATGATGCATGGTTTTAAAACTATGCTGCCCGCAATTTGTACGGTTATCGCCGCCTTTGTGTTTAAGGATGTGTGTGATCAACTCGGCTTACCGATGTATGTGATTGAAAACCTCGCACCCTATATGACAGCACAAATGTTACCCGCTATTGTGTTTGTGGCTATGGCGATTCTGGCCTTTGTCACCGGCTCTAGCTGGGGAATTTTCGCGGTGTCGATTCCTATTGTAATGCCATTAGCTGTTGCGGTAGATGCTAATATTCCGTTAGTGATTGGGGCTTTGTTATCGGCTAGCTCTTTTGGTAGTCAAGCCTGTTTCTATAGTGATTCTACAGTATTAGCAGCACAAGGTTCTGGCTGTAGCTTAATGAGCCATGCGTTAACACAGTTCCCTTATGCCTTTATAGCGGCGGTGTTAGCCTTTATTGGTTTTATTGTTATTGCCTAAGGCTTTACACCTTAGAAAAACAACGGGGCGCTAAGCGCCCCGTTTTCTTTGTAGTGTCGACCTAAATACCTAGCTGTTATAAACTGCGGTACACATCCAACACACCATTAATCACAAACTGCACGGCGATTACAGACAAAATTAAGCCAAACAACCGCGTCATAATTTCTTTACCGGTCTCGCCCACATAACGCACTAACACATGCGCATACACCATCGCCAAGTAACAAGAAAAAGTGGTTATTGCTATCGCCAATAATACCGTTACAAAGTGAGCTAGTGATTGCGCTTCACTGGTCAGAATCATCACGGTAGCAATGGCGCCGGGACCGGCAATAAAGGGGATCGCCAGTGGGATCACCGAAACATCCTTCGCCAGTTTGCCATCTGGATGCGGCTCTTTGCCGGTGGCTTCTTCGCCATCATCTAGGCCCTTTTGCATCATGCTCATGGCAATACCAAATAAAATTAAGCCACCCGCAATGCGAAACGCTTCCAGCGTGATGCCAAAAACTTTAAAAATAAAGCTTCCCAATAAACCAAACACTAAAAAGATACTGGCCGAAACAAGGGTAGAACGCTTTGCTGCGCGCTTGCGCTGGATCGCGGTGGCGTTAGGCAGTAACGAAACAAAGATAAAAGCGGTTGTCAGCGGGTTTACCACTACAAACAAGGCGGTGATCGCAATTAACCAATAATCGATTAATAAAGTAACAGACATAGCATTTCCATTAGCAAGCTAGGGTGAAGTGCTTATTCTAGCAAATTTCTGCTGGCGCGCGGTTAGGATAATGAGGTCGCAGCCGTATTCGAGCATTTATGCTATTTATATATTTTGTACAAAATAGCCTTTGCCTCAGTCTTTTTGTTACACTTGCTGCAATTATAGTCTGTACAGGAGTTAGGTTATGCCCTTGAGTTCGCAACATAAAGTTTATTTACCCGCGACAGCCCGTGATAATCAATATCTACTGGCCGAGTTTGTACTTACAGATGAATTGGTAGCACGCTTTCCTGCCACCCATGCCGAGACACCTTACCAAGCGTTATACCAAAACTTAGCACAACGACTGTTTGAATTAACCGATCAGTTTGGCCTGCGCAATGTGCATTTTATTGCCAATGGTAAAACGCCGGTCGTGCGTTTTCACCAAGAAGCCTATGTGCTGCAGACGGCCGAAAAGATCCTATTTTTTTATAACCCCAGCTACCATGAAGCACATCACAGCTTTTTTGATGGTAAAGTAAGAGAGCGGAAGATTTCGTTACTGTTTCTCGCCACCGATCAACCACTACGTTCTAACGCGGCGAACTTCCATCAGCAAGTTACCGCGTTACTCACTGAATTCAAAAATCGCTTAGCTTTACCCGATTTACCGATCAAAGTTCGGGATCACCAACATCTGACCTATGATTTATTTGCCAAAGCGAAGGGCAGTAAAGAAAGCTACGGCTACAAACTGCGCTCAATTGATGCCCGCTACAAAGCACGCAACTGTGAATTACCTAAGCACAGTGCCTTAACTTATGTGATTGTCAATTTGCCATTAAGCCGGCGTTTAAAAGAACAGGTTGCGATTGATTTACAAAGCAGTGCACCTTATTTACCGTTGTATCAGCATGTATCTGACCAGTTTGTTAGCGCTTGCCAACAAGAAAAATTGCAGCATTTGGCAGTACTGGCCAATGGCTTATTGCCGCTGGTTCGTAACAGCCAATACGACAAAAGCAGTCATGGCAAAGAGCTGCAAATGATTGGTTTTGATCACAGCATTGAAAACGGTCAGGTCATTAGCGATTTACAAGGTGAAAAGCTGGTTGAAATGATGCAACTGGTAATCTTTGCCACGCCAGACGATCAAACCGATATGGGCTACGGCCGCTTTATGAACGAAGTAGAAAGCGCCCTGCGCCGCTTTGCCAAAGCCGTAAACCTGCAGCCAGAACGCGATGATTTAACCGTACGCTTCCATCAGCATATTAGCTATCACAGCTAATCTCACTGTTAACAGACAGGCCGCATTTTGCGGCCTTTTTATTTGGCATAATCAGCATAAGTGCCATTTTACTTGCGAGGAATAAAACTCCGGTACTCTAAAGACGCTTAGTGGCACTAAGCTGCCTACACAATGCTTTGACAGCACCTATTAACAGGTGCTATTTTCAACACCAATATATAGCTTAGGTGATCATTATGCAGGTGAAATTTTCTGAGGATGTTATTCCTTTATCAGACCTTAAAATCAATCCAGGAAAAGTGGTGAGTCGAGCACAAGACACCCATCGCCCCTTTCGCAACCTAGTAAAGCGCGACAACACCGCCATTTACTTCTTCAACTTGCTCAAAAGTTAATTCTTGCATACTATCTCTCCTTGAGACTTTT
>CAZNXI010000063.1:0-14616 GCA_964577005.1 uncultured Rheinheimera sp. | reverse complement strand
TCAGGCTGGTGCGCCTCTTTGCAATGCGGGCATAAGGTACGCACTAAACGTTGCGCTAATACCCCCAATAAACTCGAAGACAACAAAAAGGCTTCAATGCCCATATCTTCAAGCCGAGTAATCGCGCCTGCAGCTGTGTTGGTATGCAGGGTAGATAACACTAAATGCCCGGTTAAACTGGCTTGCACAGCAATTTGCGCCGTTTCTAAATCGCGAATTTCTCCAACCATCACCACATCGGGGTCTTGGCGCAGAATTGCTCTTAGGCCTCGGGCAAAGGTCATATTCACTTTGGTATTTACTTGTGTTTGGCCAATGCCTTCCAACTCATATTCAATAGGGTCTTCTACCGTCAAGATATTACGGTCTTTAGTATTTATTTCACTTAAGCCAGCATATAAGGTGGTACTTTTACCCGAGCCGGTGGGGCCTGTTACCAGAATAATGCCATGCGGTTTTAAAATAAGTTGTGCGAATAATTTTTCCACCCCTGGGGTCATCCCAAGATCGGCTAAATTAAGATGAGAGTTGTTTTTGTCTAACAAACGCAGTACTGCGCGCTCACCATGACTAGATGGCATTGTAGAAACCCGCACATCAACGGCGCGACCGGCAATGCGCAAACTGATTCGCCCGTCCTGCGGGACTCGCTTTTCGGCAATATCCAACTTGGCCATAACCTTAATCCGAGAGACCAGTAAACTGGATAACCGCCGATGTGGTCTTAGCACTTCGCGCAGTAAACCGTCAACCCGAAAGCGAATAATTAACGCTTTCTCAAAGGTTTCAATATGAATATCTGAAGCACCAAGCTTGATCGCTTCACCCAACATAGCGTTAATAAGTTTAATAATGGGCGCATCATCTTCGTTTTCTAGTAGATCTTCCGTTTCCTGAATATCTTCCGCTAATGAGGCTAAATCTACCTCATTACCAATATCTTCCATTAGCTGCTGTGCTTCGGAGGAGTCTCGTTGGTAAGAGGCCTCAAGCAGCGCCTCAAATGCGAGAGCATCTAATTTTTGCACCACAAAAGGCTCTGCCAGTAAACGTCGGACCTCTAATAATGCCTGCGGCAGCGTTGCTGGCTGCACATAAAGCACCCAGCCATTCGCTTGCTGCTGTAATAAAACGCCATAACGCTTTGCAAAGCCAAACGGCAACCGTATTTTACTGCTAACCGGCGCGATCTCCGTTTCGGTTAATGCCATACTCATTGCGGCTTTTTCCCATCATCCTGTTGCAAGTTTTGTTCATCCATAAATTGCTGAAAACTCGGTGGCAGCTTAAGGCTATCATCCCACTCTGGCAGCACCGCCTGTGAAGTGTTTGGCATTAAACGAATACCCTCTGCGTCGCGTTTTAACTGCTCGGCCCGGATGAAATTGTATTTTTGTTTGCTAATACCGCTAATAGCCGAGCCATCACGAACTATGGTGGCTTTAATAAACACCATCAAGTTACGCTTACGTTTAGTCACGCTAGTAGATTTAAATAAATGTCCCAGCACAGGAATATCACCGAGTAGGGGTACTTTTGATTCACTTTCTTGCACGTCTTCGTCAATTAAGCCGCCAAGAACAATGGTGGCGCCATCATCAGTCATCACTGTGGTACGAATTTCACGTTTATTTGTAATAATATCTACCGCGGTAGCACCACTAATACTAGACACTTCTTGCTCGATAATAAGCTGTACTGCATTACCTTCATTAATTTGCGGCGTTACCTTAAGCTTAATACCAACTTCCTGACGCTGCACTTGTTGAAATGGATTAGTATTGTTAGAACCGGTAGTCGAGCCAGTAATAACAGGTACCTCTTGACCGACCAGGAAAAATGCTTCTTGATTGTCCATAGTCGTTATGTGAGGAGTCGCTAACACATTAGAGTTGGTGCTGGTTCGAACTGCTTGCAGGATTGCAGCCCAATTCCCATTATAAAAGCCTAGCATAGCGCCATTTAGACCCTGAAGCGCTGCTGCTAAGCCAGAGTAATCTCGGTTAGAATCTGGTGTTCTGGTGGTCGTAGAGCCCCCACCCGGGTTGGCGACAATTTGCTCACTGCCCCTAGTGATTTGTGATGCTTGGGCAGCACCTGCAGCAATATTGATAATTGGAATAGTATTGCCACCGGTAAAATTGGTACCGCCACCATTTTCATTAAGCCACTGCACACCAAAATCGGTTCCATCACCATCAAATACTTCCACAATGATAGCTTCCACTAATACTTGAGCACGGCGGATATCAAGCTGACGCACAACATCTTCCAACGAGCGCATCATATCCGGCTGCGCAGTAATCACAAGAGAATTACTGTCAGCATGCGCTTCAATACTAATTTCTCGACCTGTACCACGCCTTGCCGTTTGCGGATTAGCACCTTGTGCGCCTTGTACTTCAGCCACAATGGACTCACTGACCCCTTTTAGCACCGGCACTAACTCATCTGCTTTGGCATATTTAAGATAAATAACACGTGTATTACCACTGGTTTGCAGTTCCGCATCTAAGCGCCGAGCTAACTCAATCACGCGTTGCCGCGCTTGCGCTTCACCACTGACGATAACGCTGTTAGTTCGCTCATCTGCGACAATTCTGGGCACAAGGAAGTCAGGTTGTTCAGCACGTCCCTGAGAACGGTAGATACTCTCTAAAATTCGGACGATTTCGCCAGCCGAGGCAAAATTAAGCTTTAAAATCTCCAGCTCTTGGTCACCGGCTTTATCCACTCGCTGAATAATATCCACTAAGCGGGCAACTAATGCAGCAGAGCCGGTCATCATAATGACATTGGACGGATCATAATTCACCACATGACCGCCACCTGCCTGGTTGACAAATTGTCGTAACAAAGGTGCTAAATCACGTACCGAGACATTCCGCACAGGCACCACACGGGTAACCATTTCATCACCCACACCAGGATTTTCATCACCCACTACCGGTATGTTAGAGGTCTTAGCATCTTTATTTCGAACCACTTTAAGAACGCCGCTGTCCATCTCAACGACTGCAAAGCCATACACTTCCAGCACATTCAAGAAAAACTGATAGTATTGTGCTTCAGTCAGCATATCGTAGCTTCGGACATTAATGCGACCACGAACTTGTGGATCAACAATAATCGTTTTCTTAAGATTCATCCCCACAATATTAATAAACTCATTAATATCGGTACCTTTAAAATTGGGAGAATATTTGACTTCACTGTCTGCGGCTACCGTAAAGCTGAGCATGGCAGCAAGCAGCAGACTCGCCACAGTTCGGCTTTTAGCGCGCGAAAAAAAACCTGATTTCATGAGAGATTAACCAATTCTTATCGTTATACTATTGTGACAGGCTAAACAGAATATCTCTGATTTCGCCATCCCGTTCAATTTTTATTGCTGCCTCGCTTGCATCACGCAAATCATTAATAATTCGCGCAGCTTGCTGAATATCGCTCAAGGGCACACCATTAATTTCAATGGCTAAATCACCTGGTTGTAAACCTAGTTGCCGAAATAATGCTGCATCTTTTCTAGGCATAAGCTTGTAACCCACTAATTGACCATCACGTTGCTCTGGTGTTACACGGACATAGTCAAAAAACTTCATTGGTTCAGCCAAAATCTCGTCACGCTGCGTTTGCAAATCGGGGTTGTCCAAGCCGGTGGCGATAGGAGCAGCAATCAATATTGGCTCCTGTACAAATTCTGCTTCAACACTGTCTTCACGACCTAAACCAGCATTAGCTTGTGCAATGCGAGTAAACTCTACACCATCTAGCATTAAGGTTTCAAAACGACCATTTAGTTCTAACAATACCCGGTCTTCTAGCACTTGATGTAGCCTGGCTCGGGTTCCCTCCAACGTATCACCCACAGCGTAAGTCGCTTCATTGCCACGATGTTCAATAACTGCACTGCCAGATTCAGGTCTTGCAGTTACTGAAACTAAACCGGTAAGTTTGACATTCAATTGTGTTTTCGGCGCTTCAGTCACCACAACAGGTGCAGCAGCAGCTTTAGGTTCTGCTTTGCCAAAAAAAGGATAACGGGCTAAGGCGCTAAAATCTTGAGTACTGGGACTCTGCAACGCTGGGGGTAAAGAGGATAGCGTTAATTCATGTTCTGGCTTTGGTATAAGCTGCCAGCTCAGTTTAGCTAAAAACCACGCTAGTATAAGAACGAAAGCAACATTCACTAAACCACGTACAAAAGCCACTGGAATACGCTGCAGCTGAAGACGTAATTGATTAAGCGGAATTGGCAAGGTCTGGTTCATAATACTGTTCTTAATTTTATTATGACAGCATCTTACTGAGTTGCTTAGCTGTCAACAAGCTTTGATATGCTTATTTACAAAAAAATAACCTGAAAATTAAGCATAGCGATAAGCTATTAGGTACTTTTGCTTTATACTAAACCTAGAAAAAATGAAACTACAACATGATTTACTCTCTAATACCAATATATGTTGCTATCAGCACAGTAGCCTACAGGTAAACTATGACACTTCAGCAAAAAAGTAATAATCCTGCAGCAACGGGTATTCGCTTAGATAAATGGCTGTGGGGCTGTCGTTTTTATAAAACTCGATCTCTAGCAAAAGAGATGATCGAAGGCGGTAAAGTGCATTATAATGGCCAGCGCTGTAAAGCAAGCAGGGTTGTTGAGCTAGGTGCCACCATTAAACTCGCGCAAGGCTCAGATGAAAAAATTGTCATTGTGGTTGGGTTAACTGAAAAACGTCTTTCAGCGCCACTAGCCCAACAGCTTTACCAAGAAACCGCCCACAGTATTGAGCAACGTGCAGTACGGGCAGAACTACGTAAAACTAACTCCTTATTTGCCCCGCATCCGGATACCAAGCCTGATAAGAAAGAGCGGCGGCAATTGTTATTATTAAAATCCCAGCAGTGAGAACTTAACTATGACGTCGGATGCACTAGTACGTTTTTTATTTCAGCATAAGCATGTCAGAGGCGAACTCAGTTATATCGACAGTAGTTTGCAGCAAATGTTGAAGAACCATGAATACCCTTTACCGGTGAAGCAGCTTCTGGCTGAGCTAGTGGTAGCAACCAGTTTATTAACCGCCACCTTAAAGTTTGAAGGCGAAATTGCCATGCAATTACAAGGTGATGGTCCAGTAAAGTTTGCCGCGGTCAATGGTAATCACTTACAGCAATTTCGCGGTGTGGCCAGATTACAATCCGAATTACAGGGTGAGAGCTTTAATGAGCTTGTTGGTAATGGTTACTTAGTGGTAACTATTACACCTAAGCAAGGCGAGCGCTATCAAGGCATTATTCCGTTAACTGGTGAGAGTTTAACCAGCACCCTAGAAGCGTATTTTGCACAATCGGAGCAATTACCCACTCGTTTGTATATTTTTACGGATATCACTTCAGATAACAGAGCAGCAGGCTTGTTACTTCAAGTATTACCAGTAGAACAGGAAAAAGCGCGAGAAGATTTTAATGAGCTGGTGATGCTAAGTGACACATTAACAGCACCAGAGCTTCTGCAGTTGCCCGCTGAAGAGGTCTTGTATCGGTTATTTCATCAAGAACAGGTTGAAGTATTCCCAAGCCAGCAGATTAGTTTTGTTTGTGGCTGTTCCAAACACAAGTGTGAAAGTGCCTTGGTTAGTTTGGGTCGCACGGTTGTCGCAGAACAAATAGCACTTGGCAGTTTAGATATGTCTTGTGAATATTGTAATACGGCTTATCACTTTAGCGCTGAAGATCTGCAGCAGCTACACGATAAACTGTAATTTAATGGTGCGTTTGCAGACGACAATACCGCAGTAGTTGGCCGCCTGCTATTCACTAAGTGGCAAGCTTGAGTGGTAACAATACCGTTACCACTAAACCACCATAAGCATGATTGTGCAACCTAACGTCTCCTTGGTGCATATCTATGATTTTCTTGATAATCGCCAACCCTAAACCTGAGCCCCCACTGCCTCGCGCTTCATCGCCTTGAACAAAAGGGCTGAACATGGCTTGCATTTTATGCTCTGGAATACCGGGACCATGATCACGGATCTCAAAATACACTAATTTTTGACTGCGCTCATAACCACTGCTGATTTCAATATCGCCATCGCTATAGCGTAAGGCATTTTCTAATAAATTATTTAACACACGCTTCATCGCAATTCGGCGTAACCAAATTTTTGGTAAATTGACTTCTAATCTTGTAATAAGCTGACGTTGCTGCACTTGCTCAGCTTGAACCGTTTCTTCAATCAGGTCATTTACATTAATGTGTTGCAACTCTTCCTGTTTATGATGGCGCAGATAATCAATAAACTGATCGATAATGGCATTCATATCTTCGATATCATTGACAATACCCTCTCGGATCCAACTATCCGGCTCAGCCATCATTTCTGATGCTAGCCTGATCCGCGTAAGTGGCGTGCGTAAATCATGCGAAACCCCCGCCATCAATAATGCGCGATCTTGCTCTAACTGTTTAATACCACTTGCCATATAATTAAAGGCTTTAGTTACAGCAATAATTTCGGTAGCACCTACTTCCTCTGATAGCGGTGCGGGGAATTCACCTTGCCCCACCTGAATGGCAGCCTGCTGCAAGCTGTGTAATGGTTTATTAAGATGCCTTGCCAGTAACCAGCCCCCCATCACACTTAAAAAACCAATCATTAGTAAATAAAACGCTAAGATAGGGAAACTAGCTTCCTCTAACCCCGCCAGCGGAACACGGATCCAATAATCGGGTGCTGCGGATGAACGCACCCAAAAAATAAAATTGTCGGTTTGTGAAATTCTTACTTCGGCTTCGGTTTTTAGCTCCTGTGACATTTGTTGTGAAAAGTAACTGTAGTAACTGGCATTAGCCAAGCCATGCAGCATTGCTTGTTCTTCAGAAAACAATTGGCTATCGGTTATTTGCTGCACGTGTTTGCTGACGAGTGCTTGCTCTTCAGCGGAAAGAGAGGGATCAGGTAGCAAAAGATTCACCTGCCTAGAAATCAGATGACTAATTTGCTGTGTACTGGGCTTGATGACATAAAATGCCACAGAGAAATAAGACACCAACTGATTAATTAACAGTAAAAACCCTATTAAAAATACCGTTTGGCCAAAGCCGCTACGCGGAAAAATACGCATTAATTCAAGCGACCATCAGGCACAAACACATAACCTAAGCCCCACACCGTTTGAATGTAACGAGGGTTAGTGGCATCGTCTTCTAACATGCGGCGTAATCGAGAGACTTGCACATCGATACTACGCTCCATCGCCGAATAGTCTCGACCCCGCGCCTGATTCATCAGCTTATCTCGCGATAGGGGTTCTCGCGGATGACTAACCAACACTTTTAGCACCGCATATTCACCACTGGTTAAAGGTAAGGTCTGCTCTCCTTTAAACATTTCTCGGGTAGCCAAATTAAAGCGAAAAGGACCAAATTCGATAATGCTCTCTTCCTGACTTGGTGCACCCGGCGCTTCTTTTGTTTTACGGCGCAGCACTGCCCTAATCCGCGCTAATAACTCACGAGGATTAAAAGGTTTAGGCAAATAATCATCGGCGCCCATTTCAAGACCAATAATACGATCAACTTCATCGCCCTTTGCTGTCAGCATAATAATCGGGATATCCTGCTCTTGCTGCCGCAGCTTACGGCAAATGGCTAATCCGTCTTCACCGGGTAGCATTAAATCTAACACCAACAGATGAAAATGCTCGCGTTCCATTAAACGTTGCATTTGCTCTGAATTGGCAACACTGCGCACTTGATAGCCCTGCTCCACCAGATAGCGCTCTAATAATGACCGCAAACGTAAATCATCGTCTACGACCAGAATTTTGGTTGTTTCTGTTACCACTTTTCTGATCCTTTTTCTGGTTTTTAGTCACTATAAACGAAAATTTCAGCTTTGCATTAGCCATACGCAGCAAACAATGTTACAAAGTTTTTCAAGGAATTAATGACGCTGCTGTCTATGTTGTTTTAACACATAATCTACTCACTACCAGATAACGGTAGCTGAAAGCACTTTACGCCAAGCGCTGCTTTAGTCGATAATCGGCTACCGTTATCTAGGCAGGGATACTACCTAGCGACTCAGAGCTTACAGCAAAGTAGTTTAATTAATGTGAAAAGAACCAGTAGCAAAACCACCCTGATCACCCGCAAAGGTTATGAACAGCTTAAACAAGAGCATGACGAGCTATGGTTTAAGAAGCGCCCTGAAATTACCAAAATTGTCAGTTGGGCAGCCAGTTTGGGTGATCGCTCAGAAAATGCCGACTACACCTACAACAAACGCCTGCTCAGGCAAATTGACAGTCGTTTACGCTTTTTACGCAAACGCTTAGAAACCCTGACTATTGTCGATTATTCGCCGCAACAAGCGGGCAAAGTGTTTTTTGGTGCTTGGGTTAAAATTGAAGATGATGATGGCAATACCTTAAGCTTTCGTATTGTGGGTCCAGATGAAATTTATGGCCGCAATGACTATATCTCTATTGATTCACCGATGGCTCGCGCGCTGTTAAAAAAGCAAGTTGACGATATGGCCACGGTGCAAACGCCAACAGGAACTAAAGATTGGTATCTTCTGGACATTCGTTATCCAGATGCCGACAGCTAGCAGGAAAAATTATGTCAATGATTGTTAAGCAAATTGCTGCAGAAATTGCTGCCCGCCCCGAACAGGTAGCAGCCGCCATTGCCTTATTAGATGAAGGTGCTACTGTCCCTTTTATTGCGCGCTACCGAAAAGAAGTGACGGGTGCGCTTGATGACACCCAACTACGCACCTTAGATCAGCGTTTAAGCTATCTGCGCGAATTAGAGGATAGACGCCAAGTCATCTTAAAAACTATCGCAGAACAAGGCAAACTGACGCCTGAGTTAGAGCAAGCGATTCTAAACGCAGACAATAAAACGGGGCTAGAAGATTTATATCTCCCTTACAAAACCAAAAGACGTACTAAAGGGCAATTAGCCATTGAAGCAGGCATACAGCCTTTAGCCCATGCTTTATTAGCCAATCCATTATTGCACCCCGAGCAAGCCGCGCTGGAGTATGTGAATAATGACGCCGGCTATACCGATACAAAAACGGTGTTAGAGGGTGCTAAGTATATTTTAATGGAGCAGTTTGCCGAAGATGCCACCTTACTGGCGCGCCTAAGACAATACTTAAGCCAACATGCGCAACTGCAAAGCACCGTCGCCGCGGGTAAAGAGGCGGAAGGCGCCAAGTTTAGCGACTATTTTGCACACAGCGAATTATTGAAAAATGTGCCTTCACATCGCGCCCTCGCAATGTTCCGTGGCCGCAACGAAGGCATTTTACAGCTGCAATTAGTGCCAGATGCCAGCGCTGAACAACCGCATGCCATTTGTGAGCAAATGGTGGCAGCGCATTTTGCTATCCGGCAACTCGACAGGCCAGCCGATGCTTTCTTGCGTACTGTGGTGCAATGGACCTGGAAAGTAAAATTACAGCTTAGTTTAGAAAACGATTTACTAAATGAATTACGCGAACGCGCGGATTTAGAAGCGATTAATGTCTTTGCGCGTAATTTAAAAGATTTATTAATGTCCGCACCCGCCGGTATGCGCCCCACGCTGGCACTGGATCCGGGCTTACGTACCGGGGTAAAAGTCACGGCGCTGGACGAAACCGGTAAGTTACTTAACTACACCACGATTTATCCACATCAGCCGCAAAATCAGTGGGACAGATCGCTACACATTTTAATTGCACTGTGCAAAGAATATCAAATTGAGTTAATTGCGGTAGGTAATGGTACCGCATCCCGCGAAACCGACAAGCTGGCAGGCGAAGTGCTAAAAGCCTTACCGCAACAACGGCTAAGTAAAATTATGGTGTCAGAAGCTGGGGCGTCGGTGTACTCAGCATCAGAATTGGCCGCACTAGAATTCCCGGAGTTGGATGTGTCGCTGCGCGGTGCGGTATCTATTGGCCGTCGCTTACAAGATCCGTTAGCTGAACTGGTAAAGATAGAGCCGAAAGCAATTGGGGTTGGCCAATACCAGCACGATGTTAACCAAAGCTTGTTAACCAAGTCGCTGGATGCGGTAGTAGAAGACTGTGTTAACGCGGTTGGGGTAGATCTGAATACCGCCTCTGCAGCCTTACTGGCTCGGGTAGCCGGCTTGAACAAAACCTTGGCACAAAATATTGTGCAGTACCGCGATGAACACGGTCGTTTTACTGAACGCAAACAATTACTCAAAGTACCGCGCTTAGGGCCTAAAGCTTACGAACAAGCCGCAGGCTTCTTAAGAATTAATGATGGCAAAAATCCTCTGGACGCCTCAGGGGTCCACCCAGAAGCTTATCCCTTGGTAGAAAAAATTCTGGCTGCGCATCAAAAAAGCGTGGAGCAAATTATTGGTAATAGCAGCTTCCTGCATAAAGTTGACCCAGCTAAATTTGTCGATGAACATTTCGGTTTATTAACCATTGCCGACATAATAAAGGAATTGGATAAACCCGGACGAGATCCACGACCTGAATTTAAAATGGCCACCTTTAAAGACGGTGTCGAAAAACTGTCTGATCTAGAGCCTGGCATGCTATTAGAAGGCGTGGTAACCAATGTAACTAACTTTGGGGCCTTTGTGGATATTGGCGTACATCAGGATGGTTTGGTCCATATCTCATCACTCGCCGATAAGTTTATCAGCGACCCACATCAGGTGGTAAAAGCGGGTGACATTGTTAAGGTGAAGGTATTGGAAGTGGATCAGGCACGTAAACGCATTGCCCTGACCATGCGTTTAGACGAGCAAGCCAGCCCACGCAGTGAAAATATCGGCAATAAAGCGCCAGCAAAAGCAGTTAAAACCGCCCACAAACCCGTGGTTGAAGCCAGCAATGCGGCCATGGGTAATGCCTTTGCTGCGGCCTTGTCGAAGCTTAAAAAATAGCCATTAGGCCTGCTCTATTGAGTGCAGGCTAAATTACTCTAACTGCGGGTGGTACATTTTTTCAATGTCTGCCCGTGGTAACATCGACAACTCGAATAGCAGGCGCTGGTTTTTGGTATCAAAGCTGATGACACTTTGTAAGCGTAATTGATCTGGCGGTAACAAGATGAGATCTTTTATCTCTTGGCGTTCCACATCGAAATAACTCACCAATAGCTGCCCAGGTTTTTGCTGTAAAAAGTAAATTCTGTTATTGGCTACTGTCCAAGCGGTTCTGGAGCTGAACACCTTTCCACTCAATAGCTGGATTTCTTGTCCATTGGGTAACAACTGCCATAAGCCTCTGTTACGGCCTTTACTAAAATAGAAATGATTAGCATCGGGCATTTGCGCCCACACACCGCCTCGCGTTGTTAATTGTTGGACTTGTTTACTCTCAATATCGATACTAAACAAGTCACCATTATGGGAAAAAATAACTGCGCTATCGTCAAACCACCAACTAATTTGTCCATGCCAACGTACAGCAGTGGGTAGCTGTTTTAAACGACCTGTTTTTACTTCTAATAACATTAATTTGTCATTTTCTTCCGCAGGTAAGCGCCCGACAAAAGCAATAAAACGGCCATCATTTGACCATTGCGGGTATTTCACCATGCCATACAGTCGGGTTAATTGCTCGCGTTGCTCCATTTTCACATCAGCACGCCAAATCTCTGTATAACCCGACTCATTACTGACGTAAACCAAAGCATTTAAAGCCTCACTGTAATCAGGTGCTTCGTAACGCGCCTCGGCAGCCGTTAAAGGAAAGATAGCACCAATGACTTGTTGCTCAAGCGGTAAGTAAGCAAGTTGCGGTACGCTTCGGCTATTATGATAAAAGACTTCTCCAGCTGCATTGACATGGCTTGGCCAACTAAAATTGTCCTCGGCTAATAGCTGGGGTTCCTGTTTTTTAATATGCGTTATAAAGCCCTGTCGTTTACCGTGCTTTAAAACGGAATACACTAAACGTTCGCCATCCGGGTGCCAAGTAAAGCCAAGGATATCCTCTTCGCCATAAGTTAGCCTTAGCTCTTCGCCCGTTTGTAAATCCTGAATATAAATTTCTTCGGAGAGCCGATGCGCCCGTCTGGTTAAGGCTAAATAACGGCCGTCAGGTGAAAAAACCAGATCTCGAATACGATATTGGCAATTCTGTAAACAAGGCAAAGGCTCAGGCTCGGCTTCCGAATTTTGCAAATCCAAGCGGTATAAACTGCTGCCATCCTCTTGCAAAGAGCCACTAAACACCAGATACCGGCCATCTGGAGACAAATCCATATAAAGGGTACCGTGTCTATTACAACTTGCCAGCGCTGAAGTTTCTAAGGTAATGACATCCAACTGCATAATCAAACATTCACCGTAAACAGCTGTTTGGCTGGAATAATAAAGATGCCTATTATCATGCCCCCATAAGGGCCGACTCTTTTCATCAGGCCCAAAGGTAAGTTGACGCGGCGGCGCTTCAGTATCATATAAATCAATCACATATAAATCACTTACCGCTTCAAACTTGCGCCAGCTAAAGGCCACATAGCGCTCATTAGGCGATACCGTAGGAAAAACCGCACGACCAATGCCTTTGGTGTAGGTTGTTATCACTATCTCTTTAGGCTGAGGAAGCTGCCAACGATACATCACTACCAAACTAGTGAGAAAAAGTCCGGCGAATATCCACCATTTAATCTGGCCAGATAAAGTTATTACGCTCTGCTTTTCTTGCTTCGTATCAGTCTCTGAGAGGCTGTTCTCAGCTGACATTTGCAGAAGTGAAGGAGGACCAGACGGCGCGGGCGACAAAGAAGGCGCTAAAGCTAAACGATAACCTTTTTTACGAATGGTACTGATTATTTCAATGTCGGTAAGTTGTTGCAAAGCATTACGCAGTTGCCAAATAGCGTTGGTTAGCGCTTTCTCGCCAACATAAGCATTACCAGCCCACACGCTATCAATCAATTGCTGCCGGGTAACCATTGCCGGATACTGTGCGACCAGAAAAAGCAGAACCTCCATCGGTTTTTGCTGGATAGAAAGTTGTATACCGGCCGGATTACTCATCGTCAGTTCCAGCGGGTTAACCAATAGCTCTGCTACATTAAAGGGTTGTTGCATTATCATGCCTGATCAATTTCACTGAGAATTAGGTTAT
Source organism: uncultured Rheinheimera sp. (assembly GCA_964577005.1). GTDB lineage: Bacteria > Pseudomonadota > Gammaproteobacteria > Enterobacterales > Alteromonadaceae > Alishewanella. Next base: position 1,483 of record CAZNXI010000063.1, on the reverse strand, counting down.
TTTGCATCTGCTGCTGGCTGCATCTTAACATGCTCTAAAAGATCTGCACTGTTTGCTAAAGAGGGATGTAGCGGATCGATTAATTGCCGCATCGCATCTGTTGGTCGCAGGTGTTGCTTTAACCATGCTTGTTGCTCCCAAAGCAAATGCAATAATGACTCTCGTGCCCTATAATGATGCCCTTCTTTGGGTAATAACACTAAACGCGCGGTTTTACCTAAGCCTTGCAGCGCCTCAAACATCCGTACCGATTGCATGGGAAAGGTACCGCTATTGCTATCCGCCTCACCGTGAATCAATAATAACGGGGCTTTAATATTATCAGCATATAAAAATGGCGACATAGCTTGATATAAAGTAGGTTCTTGCCAAAGATGACGCTTTTCTGATTGAAAACCGAATGGCGTTAACGTACGATTATAAGCACCACTTCTGGCAATACCGGCTTGAAAAAAATTGGTGTGAGCCAATAAGTTAGCAACCATAAAAGCACCATACGAATGCCCGCCGATCGCAATGTTATCTGGCTCGGCAATACCTAGCCGAGTTAATGCTGTAATGGCCGCAGCGGCATTTGCGGTAAGTTGTTCAAGAAAGTCATCATTTGGCAAACGATCTTTATCGGCAATGATAGGCATAGTCATTTGATCAAACACAGCATAACCTAGGGCAGTAAACGGTTGCGCCGTCGTAGGCTTAAATGCCACATATTGCTGAGCTGCGGGTTGTTTTTGTTCTGCTAGCTCTGCTGAATCATATTCACGCGGATAAGCCCAGAGTAACACCGGTAATGGCCCCATTTCCGGTTTGTAACCAGCAGGAAGCAGTAAGCGCCCACTCAGCGCCACACCATCCGCACGCTGATAATGAATAATCTGTGTGCTAATACTCTGCCATGCAGGTAAAGGGTTATGCGGTTTTGCTACGAGTGCTTCTTGATCAGCCTGACGTAACAATAGCGTTTTAGGCTGGTTGGCAGTTTGTTGGCTAATTAAAAGCTTTTGTTCAGGTAATAAGCGTTCAAGTTGTTCTAGCTTATCGCTTCGGCTCTGCCAGACAACTGTTTTTGATAGCGACTGAGCATTAACGCACCATAGGGTTTCTGCAGTAGTGTCCGGCTGGCGTTGTGTTACATAAAAATATTGCTCGTTGTCTAGCTCGAGTAAGCCACCATTGGCAAGGGACGATGACTGCAAAATTGGCTCTCCAGGTGCGGCAGCAAGATCTTTACGATGCCATTGCTGCCAAAGTATCGGCTTTGCCGTAAAACCTTCAGTAAAAATCCATGCTTTTAACTGTTCACCCAATCTCTCATACAAAATCGCAAGATCCGCCTCTGACCATAGTATTTTCTCAACACGCCAGCGGCTTTGGTGTAGTAGCGTTTTCTCAGCATTAAAGGGAGCAGACCATTGCCACACACCTTCCTTGTAGTCTGGTGATGGATCTGGTTCAGTCCAATACAAGCTGGCCGCGTGATCAG
>CAZNXI010000062.1:0-14625 GCA_964577005.1 uncultured Rheinheimera sp. | reverse complement strand
CTGAAAAACTGCGGTAAGAAGTTTGAATACCCTGTGGAATGGGGTGTGGATTTACAATCTGAGCATGAGCGTTATTTAGCTGAAGAGCATATTGGTGCGCCAATCATTATGCAAAACTACCCGAAAGACATTAAAGCGTTTTACATGCGCTTAAATGATGATGGTAAAACCGTAGCAGCCATGGATGTATTAGCCCCAGGCATTGGTGAAATTATCGGTGGTAGCCAGCGTGAAGAGCGTTTAGAACACTTTGACCGTCGCTTGGATGAAATGGGTTTAAGTAAAGAAGATTACGGCTGGTATCGTGACTTACGCCGTTATGGCACTGTACCCCATGCAGGTTTTGGTTTAGGCTTTGAACGTTTAGTCTCTTATGTCACTGGTGTTGGTAACGTTCGTGATGTAATTGCCTTCCCTCGCACACCTGGAAATGCCGAGTTCTAAGCTGTCAGCTTACTCACTTCCTAAACTAGAAAAACAATAAACCCGCAAAATGCGGGTTTATTATTAAGGGCTCATGGCGACATGTTGGCTTTACAACAATCTAAACCGACCTGTGCTAAAGTGAAACCACTTAGAAATCACTAAAATAACTGGCAGGCTCTAATGGCGTACGTTGTGGCGCACTACTAGTAGAAGTTCCAAGGTACAAAAAGCCAACAATTTCATCGTCAGGCCCCAACTCGAAAGCCTGTTTCACGTAATCTTGTTGTGCATATGCACCAGTTCGCCAAACTCCGCCAAAACCAAGTGCAAAGGCCATTTGTTGCATGGCCATCACCGCACAGGCCGCCGATTGCACTTGCTCTGCAGCTGGCACTTTGACATGGTCAACGACTTTAGCAATACAGGTAATAATCATGGGAGCACGCAGCGGCAGTTGGCGGGCGCGATCTTGTATTTCTAACGAAATACTCGGATCTTCTTCAATAGCCGCTTCAGCAAAAATATCCCCTAACCGACTTAGAGCAGACTTACCTTCGACGATCACAAAACGCCAAGGGCGCAAGGCACCATGATCCGGTACTTGCAGCGCTGCTCTTTTAATTAACTCCAGCGCCTCACCCGCTGGTGCAGGCTCGGTTAAACGAGGTGAAGAGTAGCGGGTTGTCAGTAACGTTATTGCATCCATAAACTTGACCTTCAGAATAGTTTCGCAGAGGCTATCAAAAATCTTGGCGACACTCACGCCAATTTTTAATTAACATAATCAATTGCATACTAACTCAGCAAGCTGCTCAGTTTACCGCCTGTTGGTAAACGTGAAGATACTCCGTTACCGCGGCCTGCCAACTAAAATTCTGCTGCATACCTTGACGCTGCACGGCAAGATAGTCAGCAGGTACGGCAAATAATTGCTCAGCTTGCTGTAGCGCCTGTTGCATAGCGTCCAGACTTATCTCCGTAAAACCAATACCTGTTGCGTTTGCCGATGGCCAAGGTAGCACGGTATCTTTTAAGCCACCCGTCAAACGCACAATAGGCACAGTGCCATACTTCAAGCTATATAACTGATTAAGTCCACAAGGCTCAAACAGTGAAGGCATTAAGAAAAAATCACCTGCTGCTTCAGTTTGATGCGCTAAAGATTCATCAAAGCCCTCATAAAAGCGGAACTGCTCTGGAAATTCATCCGCTAATTGATAAAGCTGTCGGCAATAATGTAACTCGCCACTGCCGACAATAAACACTTGCGCTGAGGTTGTGGCTAACCAGTTACGTAAAGCTGGAATTAAATAATCATAGCCTTTCTGTCCAGTGATACGGCTTACGGCGACAAAGAGCGGCGCCTCGGTATCGGCTAAATGAAAACGGTGTCGAATATAAGCCTTACACGCCGCCTTACCCGATAAATCAGCAGGGCTATAGTTTTTTATCAATGCCATATCAGTAGCAGGGTCCCACTGTTGGTAATCACAGCCGTTTAAAATGCCATAGAAATCCTCAGCGCGACGTTGATACAACTGTGCTAAGCCATTGGCAGCAGGTTCAGTCAGTAGCTCGTTACGGTAGCCTTGGCTGACAGTGATTATCTTGGTTGCTGCACGCACGCCCTGCTCCAACATATTAAGAAACTCATCACCGTTGGCGGCAATGCCTAAACGGGCAAACCAGCTGTTATCACAGGTTAATTGATAAGCGCCGTTGTGAATGGTAAAAATAAAGGGCACCTTCGCTAATACCGGATCAGACGCATAATGTTGCTGTAAATAGCTGGCTGTCAAAGCAGTTTGCCAATCATGGCCATGAATCAGATCGACTTCAGGTAAATACTGTCGACACCACGCTAACGCGACTTTACAAAAAAAAGCAAACCGTAAAGGGTTATCAGCATAGCCATAACTCCCATCATCATAGGGTCTTTCCCGCCGAAAAAAGTCGTCATGCTCAACTAACCGCACATCTAAACCGGCAAACTTTAGCTGACGAACGGCACAACCATATTCTTGCCCACCTAAGTCGACAAACACCGATTGCCAATCCCCCGTTGGTCTGCTGTATAAATTACTATAACGGGGCAACATAATGGTGACTTGATGGCCAGCGGCCTGTAAGCCACTGGCAATCCCCTTACAGGCATCCGCTAATCCACCGGTTTTAATCAACCCTTCAAACTCACTACATAACAACAATATCCGCACTACGGTATCCTTAAATGCAACTTTCGCTTTTATGCTTCTTCGTCAAAACCTATTCTGGCACCTTTGGGAATAACGACGACACCACCCGCAGAAATATGAAAACGTTTACGATCTGCTTCAATATCTTCACCAATTACGGTACCAGGTGCAATTCTAACATCCTTATCAATGATGGCTTTACGAATTCGACAACCACGACCAATATCATTATTGCCCATTAAAACACATTTTTCGATATAGCTATGACTATGCACATGTACGTTGTAACCAAGAATAGATTGATAAACAATAGCACCACTGACAATACAACCCGCGGCCACCATTGAACTAATGGCTTGGCCGGTACGGTTAGTTTGATCATGCACAAACTTGGCCGGAGGCATTGGCGGGTTATAACTGCGTAGCGGCCAATAGCGGTTGTACACATCAAAAGGCGGATTTATCGAAATCAAATCCATATTGGCTTCATAGTAAGAATCGATAGTACCGACATCACGCCAGTAACCTGCGCTGCTCTCTGACTCACCACGGATTTTGTTTGTTGAAAAGTCATAAACATAAACCTCACCTTCTGGAAATAAAGTGGGGATAATATTATGGCCAAAATCGTGCTTAGAATCGGTTTGTTTGGCATCTTCATTTAACACTTCAACCAAACACTTGGCTTCGAAAATATAATTTCCCATTGATGCCAAAACCAGATGCGGCTGACCGGGAATGGTTTTCGGATCCTGTTTCGGCTTTTCTTGAAAGCCAATCATCCGCCCTTCTTCATCAACCTCAATTACGCCAAATTCATGTGCTTGTTCAACAGGAACTGGAATCGCTGCCACCGTTAATTTCGCATTTTTATTGCGGTGGTAATCCAGCATATGCCGCACATCCATTTTGTAAATGTGATCGCCGCCAAACACGCACACATGCTCAGGATCTAAGCCTTCGATTAAATGCAGATTTTGGTAGATGGCATCGGCCGTCCCTAAATACCAATGTTTACCCGTTTGCATTTGAGCTGGAATAGGATCAATAAAGCGATTAGTTACCCCACCAACCCGCCACGCCCGGCTTAAATGCTTCATTAAAGAGTGCGATTTAAATTGCGTAATGACAAAAATCTGCAATAGATCAGAGTTCACAAAATTATTTAATACGAAGTCAATGATTCGATAGTTACCACCAAAAGGTACTGCCGGTTTCGCACGTAACGAGGTTAAAGGTGATAAACGTGTCCCTTCTCCACCCGCTAAAATCATTGTTAACACACCAGACATAAATTCTCCCCAATTGTTTTAATCCGCTTAAGCGGTTTTACCTAATAATAAATGCAAAACCAATACCATAAAAATCCCTGACTGATGGTTACAATAAAAGGGAGGTTATTGCCACTAACCTTACCATCACACTTTATGAGATTACCATATCATCAAATATTGCTTTAAAATAGCGCGGAAGTTGCACAAAAACAAAAACGGCTGCGCTTTAACAGGGCAGCCGTTTTATTTTTAAGAGAAATGATGACAATTAGATGATTGCGGCGAGCTCAGCGCCCTGTCTGATGGCACGTTTTGCATCTAATTCAGCAGCCACATCTGCACCACCAATTAAATGTACTTTCTGGCCTTTTGCCATTAACGCGCTTTGTAGCTCACGCAGCGGTACCTGGCCTGCGCAAATAATCACATTATCAACAGGTAAACAACGCTCTTGTTCATTAATGCTGATCCATAAACCATCGTCATCTACCCGCAGATAATTCACACCTGCCAGCATTTCAACGCCTTTTTTCTGTAAAGAAGCACGATGCGCCCAGCCAGAGGTTTTACCCAAGCCCGCACCTACTTTTGTTGTCTTCCGTTGTAACAGATAAATCTTCCGCTGCGCCGGTTCATGCGGCTGTGCTGGTAATAAGGCGCCTCTTGCGCTGTAAGACTTATCGACCCCCCAGTCTTTTAACCAAGCATCGGGTTGTAATGTCAGAGAATGCCCTTCGGTTAGATATTCTGAAACATCAAAACCTATGCCACCGGCGCCAATAACCGCCACATGCTTACCGACCGCTTTGTGATCACGCAGCACATCCAAATAGCTAAGCACCTTAGGATGCTCTTGGCCAACTAAACCAATATCTCTAGGCACAATACCCGTCGCTAAGATAATCTCATCAAAGCCGGCTGCCGTTAAGCTTTCTGCCGTTTGTACAGAATTTAAATGTAGGTTAACCGCATGCAGCTCCAACATCCGACCATAATAACGTAGGGTTTCATGGAACTCTTCTTTACCGGGAATTTGTTTGGCATAGTTAAACTGACCACCAATTTGATGAGATTTATCAAAAAGGTGCACTTCATGGCCACGTTGTGCAGCATAAACACTAAAGGCTAAACCGGCAGGACCCGCCCCCACCACCGCCAATTTTTTTCGTGTAGCGGCAGCAGCGAAGTTCAGTTCAGTCTCATAACACGCCCTAGGATTGACCAAACAACTGGCGCGTTTTTGCTGGAAGATATGATCTAAACATGCTTGATTACAGGCAATACAGGTATTAATGGTATCTGCCTGATCGGCTGCGGCTTTATTCACAAAGTCCGCATCGGCTAAAAACGGCCGTGCCATACAAATTAAATCTGCTTGGCCATTGGCTAAAATATCTTCAGCCACTTGCGGATCGTTAATACGGTTAGTTGCAATTACCGGGATACTAAGCTCTTTACGCACGCGCTCGGTAATCCAACTAAAGGCCGCTCGTGGAACTCGGGTGGTAATAGTCGGCACACGCGCCTCATGCCAACCAATCCCGGTATTGATCAAGGTGGCTCCCATTGTTGCTATGGCTTTACCCAATGCAACCACTTCTTCAAAGGTATTGCCATCTTCGACCAAATCAAGCATGGATAAGCGATAGATGATAATAAAATCCTTACCGCATTTTTCCCGCACCGCTTTGACAGTTTCTAGCGCAAAGCGGATGCGATTTTCAAAGCTGCCACCCCAGCTGTCATTGCGCTGATTGGTGCGCTGACAAATAAACTGGTTAATCAAGTAGCCCTCAGAGCCCATGATTTCAACGCCATCGTAGCCCGCTTTTTTCGCTAAACTCGCGGCATGCGCGAAATCTTTGATGGTGCTACGGATCTGTCGATCAGACATCTCAGCTGGCTTGAAAGGCGTAATTGGCGACTTTATTTTGCTAGGGGCAACATTAAACGGGTGATAGCCATAGCGACCCGCATGTAATAATTGTAAGCAAATTTTCGCGCCCGCATGTTGATGCACCGCTGCGGTGATCTTCTTATGCTTGGCCACTTGCCACCAAAAACTGAGCTGGCAACCAAAAGGCACCAAATTTCCGCGAAAATTTGGACTAATACCGCCAGTTATAATGAGTCCTACCCCGCCTTTAGCACGTTCTGCATAAAATGCTGCCAGTTTAGTAAAACCGTTTTTCTCTTCTTCCAAGCCGGTATGCATGGAACCCATGATCACGCGATTTTTAAGTTGGGTAAATCCTAAATCCAGTGGTTGTAATAATTGTTGATATGCCACTTTCAGCCTCTCTGGTCGTACCTGTGAAAATGCTATGAATGTAGCTGCTTTAAGGCACTTAAGCAAGCGATATACATTTTCTTACAAATTCCAATTCGCCTTTGGCACAGAATTCGTTAGCATTAGGCAAGATTATTTATATAAATTCTCTATGTATTACATTAGTCAGCTGATAGGGCACTTATTATGACGGAAAAAAAGAAAGGGTTAATACGGCGTTTTTTTGGCGCGATCTGGGCAGTTTATAAAGGCTTTCGCTCAACCGTTTTAAATGTCATTTTTATTTTAATAATGGTGACACTGGTTGCAGCCATTTTTAGCGGCGATAAAGAAATTAACGTTGCCGATACCTCTGCCCTTTATCTGAATTTACGTGGCGATTTAGTGGAAGAAGAACGCTTTGTCGATCCAATTGAAGCGGCATTAAATGAGAGTTTTGCAGGTCAAGAAGACCAACCTGAAATCCTGGTATCTGACGTGGTTAAAGTCATTAACCATGCAGCGAAAGATAACCGTATCCAAGCGATGGTATTGGATCTGTCCAATTTAGGCGGAGCATCATTAGATAAGTTACAAACTGTTGGTAAAGCCATTGAGAACTTTAAAGCTAGCGGCAAAAAAGTGGTCGCTTACGGTGCTTACTTTGCACAAAGCCAATATTTCTTGGCTAGTTATGCCGATGAAATTAGCTTAGAACCAATGGGCGCGGTAATTTTAGAAGGCTACGGCAGCTACCCGATGTTTTATAAAAATGCCCTAGAAAAGCTGAAAATTAACACCCATGTTTTCCGCGTTGGCACCTATAAATCTGCAGTAGAGCCCTTTACCCGCAATGACATGTCTGCCGAAGCGAAAGAAGCCAACAGTGCTTGGTTAAACGAGTTATGGCTAGATTATAAAACGCAGGTAGCAGCACGTCGCAATTTCCCCATTGAAAATTTTGACGAAACCTTTAATGCGCTTTATGAAAAGGTTAAAGCCGCTAACGGTGATTTAAGTCAATATGCGTTAAACAGCAAATTAATTGATAGCATTAAAACGCGTGAAGAGTTCCGTCGCAACATGATCGCTATCGTTGGTAAAAACAACAAAAACACCTACAACCATGTCACCTTTCAAGATTATGCGAGCTTAGTGTTACCGGCTCAGCAATTCGAAAACCCTTTAACTGAAAAAGTGGCGGTAGTGGTTGCTCGCGGTATGATTATCGATGGCTCAGCTAAAGCCGGTACTATTGGTGGTGACTCTACGGCAGCATTACTGCGTCGGGCGCGCCATGACGACAAAGTAAAAGCGGTTGTTTTACGAATTGATAGTGGCGGCGGCAGTGCTTTTGCCTCTGAAGTTATCGCACAAGAAATTACGTTGTTACGTGAAGCCGGCAAACCTGTTATCGCTTCGATGGGTGCCGTTGCAGCATCGGGCGGCTATTGGATTGCCGCACCAGCCAATGAAATCTGGGCTGCACCGACCACTATCACTGGCTCTATTGGTATCTTTGGTTTAATGCATACCTTTGAAAATGTAATGGACACGGTAGGCTTGAATGTGGATGGTGTGGGCACCACTGAACTGGCTGGTTTATCTGCTGGGCTTCCACTTTTCAAAGGCTTAGATGCGCCGGTCAAAGACTTGATGCAATTGTTAATTGAACGTGGCTACACCGAGTTTTTAACCATGGTAGGTAAACATCGCAATATGAGTATTGAAGCGGTTGATAAAGTGGCGCAAGGTCGTGTTTGGACTGGTTCGACTGCCTTAGAGCTAGGTTTAGTTGACAAGTTAGGTACTTTTGATGATGCCATCGCGCGCGCTGCAGAAATCGCCGGCTTAAATAACTATGATGTTACTATAATCAAACAGGAATTAAGCCCTACCGAGCAGCTGATTGCCGATATCTTTGGTAATGCGAAAGCGAACGGCTGGTTACCGGAGGTTGCAGAGCAACCGCAGAATCGTGCTTTACGTCATCTAACGCAACAGGTTAAGCAAGATTTTATCAGAATGAACCAGTTTAATGATCCTAATGGTATTTATTCCTACTGTTTGGCATGTCAGATTAACTGACAGCTAAGGTAAATCTGATTACAATGCCCGGAATTAACCGGGCATTTTTTTAGATCCTAAAAAATTGCTACCGTAATGCTCCACTTAGCGTCAATCGATAAGGGTACGCCATGCAAAGAAAACGAATTTATGTCGCTTACACTGGCGGCACCATTGGTATGCAACAATCAACTCGTGGTTTTATTCCTGTACCGGGCTTTTTAACAGACACCGTTAAACGCATGCCAGAGTTTTATCGCCCAGAAATGCCCCTGTTTGATATTCACGAGTATCACCCAGTGATTGACTCCTCAGATATGACGCCGGCTCATTGGCTCAGTATTGCCAAAGATATTCAAGCGAATTATCAGCAATACGATGGTTTTGTGGTATTACATGGCACAGATACCATGGCCTACACCGCGTCGGCCTTGTCTTTTATGCTCGAAAATTTACAAAAGCCAGTGATTATCACGGGATCGCAAATTCCGCTGGCGCAATTGCGATCAGATGGCCAAGTTAATCTGTTAAATGCCCTATATCTTGCCGCCAACTACCCGATTGCTGAAGTGGCGTTGTTTTTTAATAATCAGTTATTTCGGGGGAATAGAGCCACTAAAGCGGATGCTGATGGCTTTAATGCCTTTGCTTCACCTAACCTAGCGCCTTTACTGGAAGCTGGCATCCATATTAAGTTACTGGCTGGAAAATTGAGCCATAATGACACGGCACTGCCCTTGCAGGTTGCTGAAATCACACCGCAACCCATTAGCGTGGTGACGTTATATCCTGGTATCACCACTGACGTTATCAAAAATATGTTAGCGGCTCCTGTTAGAGCCTTAATCATCAAATCTTTTGGTGTCGGTAACGCACCGCAAAGACCTGATTTGCTGGCAGTATTAAAGGCTGCAACTGAGCATGGGCAAATTTTAGTAAACTGTACCCAATGCTTTAAGGGCAAAGTGAATATGGACGGCTATGCGACGGGTAATGCCTTACAGGCGAGCGGCGTGATCAGTGGTTTCGATATGACGCTTGAAGCAACCCTGACAAAGTTACATTATTTATTAAGCAAACCGTTGACGGCAGAACAGATTCGCCAGCAGATGCAACAGAATCTGCGTGGCGAATTAACTCATTAAAGCATGTTGCCCTTACGCATCAAACAAAGCCGCAACCCGTTTTAACAAGGGTTGCTCTTGCTCTGCAACAGCACCATGCGCTAACCATTGTTGTAACAGCTGTTCAGTGGTCAGTTGCTGCCCTGCATTATGTTTTAATGATAATAATGCGAGCTGCACTTGCTGTTTTTCCGCAGGCGTATGCTGACCGCTATCTTTACCACTAATTAACTCCAGCGCTATGGTTAACTCTGGACGGCTTAGCGCAGGCGCAGAAATCGCTAAGGCCTCGCGATAAGCCGCTGGCCATTGTTCAACCTGCAACTCACCCGATGCTAAAGCAGCAAATAATGCCTGCAAATCTGCTTTTTGTTGTTGTTGCTGCAGCATTTGTAAGCGTTGTGCTGCTTGGTCAGCCAACTGCTGGATCTGTTGACGTGCCGGCGCAAGCGCTGTTTGCTGCAAGTCGCGTAAGCTTGCTTGTAATCCAGTGATAGCAGCAACAGTGTCAGCCTGCTTGATTTGTAACGCCAGATCGCTAAGTTGGCTATTGACTGCCTGCATAGCCTGTTGCTCAGCCTGCTGTTGCTGCTGATATTCAGCATTACGTTTAGCAAAAAAAGCATCACATAAGGCTCTAAACTCTAGCCAAAGTTGTTGATCTTGCTTACGTCCAGCAAAGCTTAAGGCCTTCCAGCGCAGTTGTAGCTCTTTCAGTATCGACGCTGTCTGCACCGCATCCGTCAACGCTAACGCGGCTTTTGCCTCAGCGACAATGGCCAGTTTAGCGGCTTCCTGCAACTGCTGTTCAGCCGTAATTTTGGCGCGAATTGCGGCTGAAAGCTGCTGATATTGCTCTTGTAAAAGCTGATAATCACGCCGATTTACCGCACCAGCTTCGCGCCAGCGTTTCGCTAACTGCCGAAAGCTTTGCTCTAGGGTTTTGCTTTCAACCGCTGCATCTAATAGCGCAGTTAACTCGACTAATAACTGTTGACGCTCTTGCAAATGCGTCGCTCGCTCCGCATCAAGCTTGGCAAATATTTGTCGGCAAGGTTCAAAAGCCGCTTCACAAGCCGTATCAAAAGCCTGATTCAGCGTGAGTTCTAATTCTGGCTCTGCTCTACCTAAGGTATTCCAATTTGATCTTGCCAGTTTAACCTGCTCTGCGCGTGTTTTTGCATCGGTCACCTCTGCGGCAGCCAGTTGCTGAACTTCAGCTAATAAGGCCTGTTTACGAGGCGTCGCCAGATAGTATTGCAACGATTCAAGCTCATCATGTAACGCGGTGATTTCTGCTAGGTCATTTGTAAGCTGCGCTTGGGCAAGACTAGGCAAGGCTTGGAAATCATCTTGAATGCCTTTATAAAGCCCAAACAGCACTTTATAGCGACCTGCAGTATGTAAGCGCTTAAACTCGGAACACTTGCTGCGGAATGGCTTTACGCCTTTTTGTTGCTGTTGCTTAAAGACATCCAGCGCGGTTTGCCGCTGTTGTTTAAGCTGCTGATATTGTGTCTCAAGTTCAGTCGGAACCGCAATCAAAAGCTGTTTACTTTGCGCTTTCCAAGCCTGAATAAACTGCTGTAACTGCTGCTCTGCGTTAAACAGTTGTTCGGCCATTTCTAATGCATTTTCTGCATGTTGCTCGCTAAATGCTTGCAGCAATGCCTTTAACGCCACTAAACCAAGCGCAATCTCAGGTAACTTTTCGCACTGTTGTTGCAATTTAGTCAGTGCGCTTTGTAACTGCTTTAATTGCTCGGGATTTAGCTCAGCTTGAGTAAACTCTGCCGCTAATTCATTAATTGCATTATGTAAAAGTGGATGTTCGGAGCCTCCCGCTTGCATTTGGGCGATCAGCTGCTGCTCCAGCGCATGCAGACGTTGTTGGAACTGCTCGAAATGAGTTAACTGCTGTGCTTTTAGCTCTGCAGTTGCCTGCTGCGCGGCTAATTCCGCTAGTTTAGGCGCTAACCAAGCCTGTAAACGTTCAGTCAACTGCTGGTATTTCAGACTCACACTGTCTGCTTCATCTTTAGGTAAGCAGGCTAAATCGGGTAATAATTGCTGCCATTGCTCAGCTAAACTTTGCTGGATGGCCGGTATTTCCTCAAGACTATGACGCTCCCGTACTGCATTGAGTTTTGCCAGCAATAACGTGAGTTCTTTGCGCAATTTAACTGGCTTTTGCTTAAGTTCTGCTAAGCTCGCTAGCCTGACTGTTAACTCAGCCGCTAAATCTGCACTGAGCAGTTTACTAAGCTTTTCCAACTGTTTCTCATCCGTGATATTGACCAGCAGTTGGCGCTTGAAACTGTCAGGGAAATTCGTATCGAGTAAGCTTTGCTGGATAAGCTCCGCTTTTTCCAACCGCTGTAATAGATCAAACCGTAATTGTGGATCGGTTTCTTTTAGCGCCAACTGTTCGAGCACACTGCTTCTATTGCATTGCGCGACAAACTTTTGTTTTAAGCTCGTTTCAACTTCGCCCTGCAGCAACTGATTGATCAGCTGCTGCTCAGCGTACTGTTTTAAGCGCTCTGCAGTATCATGCTTACTGGCTTGCCACCATAAAGCAAAATCATTTAAGTGCTGTAATGCCGCTTTGCGAACTGCTTCTGCACCATCATTAAAAGCAAGCTCGTGCAAAATTTTTTTATGCTCGCTTTCGGTCACTTGCAGTGTTTGAATTGTTTGTAACCGAATAGCGGCGTCTGCGTGCTGCCATTTCGGCTTGAACCAACGTTTAAAGATCATCGTGCGTAAACCTTGCAATAGCGGCAGGATCTGAAAATTGTTTTTTCAGCTCAGCCTTTGATTTGTGTACTATCTGTCCATCTGGACCCACAGTGAAAATATCTTCAGATTTTAGAATCTTAGACTGATAAGCCATGACTAACTGTAAGGTTTGTGCTTTCTGTTCATCAGTCAGCGCAGTCCCATCAGCCCAGCGGCCAGTCGCCACGGCATCAGCCAGTTTTTCGTAAGTTTCAGGCGCCATAGCGCTAACCAGTGAAGTAAAGTCCATACTATTTTTTTCGCTTTAACCAAATTATCCGGGCCCGACACACCACGTACCAACAAAAACCTAACGCAATGGCCGCAGTAGAAACATACTCGTTGTAGCTACCGTTTTCAGGTTGCCACCAATACAAAATGCCAAAACCGGCTAAAAAAAGCAGCAACGCCAACATCGATTGATTCATCAACGACTGCGACTGCCGCAACATTTTATCGCGGTGCTTTGCTGCCAGTTTTTCTGGCGTTGCGGCAGTAAGATCCGTTTTACATTTTGGACATTCGGTTGCTTTATTAGAGATCCGTTGATCACACACTGGGCACGAAATAATGGCCATGCTAAAGTCCTAGCGTAAATCGTCTACAACGGCCAGAATTGCCGTAAGCGAATCCTGACCTAATTTCATGGAACGTACATCTGACCAGCCAAAGGCTTCGTCAGGTAAGTTAGCATTATCTTTAAACGGCATTTCCAGGGTATAAGCCAGACATTTAAATTGCTCTGCCACCCAATTCGAGGCGACAGTCAGGTTAGCTTTACCCGGCTCATCACGCTCATAACCAAATTTCGTTTGAAATTCTGGCGTCACTAATAACATCGCCGCTTTAAAGGCGTCTTCCAGTTGTTGCATTTTTTCGTTATACGAGGGTACACCTTCAGAGCCTGCCACAAAGTTGTAGGGTAAATTTTCGTCACCGTGCACATCAAGCAACATGTCTAAACCGATTTCCAGCATTTTTTCGCGAACTAAAAACACTTCTGGGCTCTGCTCCATACTGGGGTTTTGCCACTCACGGTTCAGGTTTACACCCGCAGCATTAGTACGTAAATGCCCTCTAACGCTGCCATCCGGATTCATATTTGGCACTATGTAGAACACGGCTTTCGCCAGTAAAGCTCTTGCTACACCATCATCTTCATCTAAGAGACGGTCCAGTAAACCTTCGATGTACCACTCTGCCATCGTTTCACCAGGGTGCTGTCTGGCAATAATCCATACTTTCTTTTTCGTATCATCTGGCTCACCGACCACCAGCATGGACATATCACGCCCATCCAGCGTTTCACCCAACTCAATCAATTGACAGTTATAATCATTTTGAGCCTGATGTAATAAGTCCTGATGACGCTCATAGCTGTAAGGCGCAAAGTAAGCAAAATACACCGATTCTGCTTCCGGATAATGGGTAATGGTTAAGGTTTTACCATCATATTCACTTTCTACGCGAAACCAGGTTTGCCGATCATAAGACGCTACCGCTTGATAATCCTTCCAACCGTCTGGATAAGCAGACTGTCCAGCATTCACAATATGAATCTTATGCATTTGCGCATGCGGGCTGTTTAACCGAAAATGAAACCACTGATAAAAATCTGACTGGTTATCTTTACGAATAGCCAGTTGGATATTATTGGGATCAGTAGCCTGAATAATCTCGATATTGCCACTGTCAAAATTGCTAGTAATTTTCATATCAATCTCTTAGTTGATCGTTACACGTAATTGCTGTGCTTGTGATAAACACGCTTTGCCTAAAACTGGCGATCCCAAAGCACAACATCGTTCTATAAATCAGTTTTCTGGATTTTCTCGCACAAAAGCGATATCTGCAAATCCCATTTTGCTGAATGTTTGTAAGCGGTAGTTTTTTATCGCGGATTTATCTTTCGCGGTTTGCAGCAACTGCTTTTCCATTGCCAGAAACGCGGTAAGATCAATCCCTTCAGCCGCCGCGACCGCTTCATATAAATCGTTAAAACGATCATAACTAAACGCAATGACTTTTTTCTGTCCTTTAAAGCTGTAACTCACTTGTCTAGCCAAGGTTATTTCTCCTCTGATAGGGTGTTGCGACACAGCCATAACGAAAACACTAAAATGGCCATACCCAGAAAGAGTCGCAACAGGTCGGCATCTCTACTCCAAATCAGCAGATTTACCACTAAGCCTGCAGGAATCAGCGCATTGTTCATTACGGCTAGGGTACCGCTCGACACTTGCGCAGCCCCTTTATTCCACCAAAAATAGCCGCCACCAGAAGCAACGACACCTAACCACAGTATGACCAACCATTGCACTGTATTGTCAGGATATTGCGCTTCGCCGAGTAACAACCAAGCAGGCAAGGCAACCAATAAGGCGCCCACGTAAAACCAGCCAAAGTCATGCGCTGCGTTGCTTTGCTGCGGCTTGGCTTGCCGTAATTTTTTATACCCGACTTGACCCGCGGCAAAACAGAGGTTGGCA
>CAZNXI010000061.1:9942-14818 GCA_964577005.1 uncultured Rheinheimera sp. | reverse complement strand
CCACTTCATCCAGTAGTAAAATCGCGCCATCTTCCTTAGCCTCGGCAAAAGCTGCAGCAATATTTTGCTCGGTTTCGCCAATGTATTTACTCAGTAACTCGCTGGCACTTTTTGCCAGCAGCGGTAATTGCAGCGTTTTGGCTAAATAATGGCAAAAGGCGGTTTTACCAGTACCCGGTGGGCCATAAAGGCATAACCGACCACTGCCTGCTTGCTGTAAGCCGCTCACAAGGCTTGTTAAATCCACATCGCAATTAACTAAACTGGCATCGTAAACCGCACCTAGGGCGCTGCGTTTTGCGGGTATCGTATAGCCTTGCGCCTCAAGCGTTTGCTGCATTAAATGGCTTAAGGCCGTTTTGCGCTTTTCGCGCTTGAGGTTTTTTGGCAAGGTATTAATTACCGCCGCCGCGCGGCTAATAATGGCCGGTGTTAACGCCGGATGCTCGGCAAGCGTCAGTGCGTCGCTTGGCGAAATAAGATCGGGTGCCGCCTCGGCTAATTGTTTGGCACGCTGGGTTTTGGGCGGTGTATCTAAGGCGATCACTTGATCAAAACAGCGGATATAAGCGTTGTCTATCTCCTCAATATTGTTGGAGATCCAAAAACACGGCACGGGGTTTTGCTCTAGCATGCGGTTCATCCAACCTTTACCGACGCGGCCAACACGGCTAAAAGGTTCGGTACTAAACACATCTTCTATTTCGTCAAACACCAATAAATTGGGGCTATTGGCAAGAAAACGCTGCGCGAGTCGATAGGCGCGTAACCGCTCGAAACCACGAATATCTTCGCCGTCTTCATCTTCGCTGGTTACTTCAAACAGCGGCAATTTTAACTGCTGGGCTAATACCCGGGCTAGTTCACTTTTGCCGGTACCAGGTGGTCCATACAGTAAAATATTCACACCCATTTTGCCGCTACGCAGCACCTTTTTTAAATAAGGTAAGCTAATGGCTAAATCGGCTTGCAGGTGCGGATAATCATTTAGTGTTAATGTAGGCGCACTGGCCGGTTGTAAGATGTCTTTAAACAGCTGTGCAGGCTCGGCCTGATCGGTCAAGATGCGGCGGGCAAAATGGTTTCCCACAAAATCAAAGGCCTCGTTTAAGGTTAGGTTACTGCTGGTTTCCAGCAACAATAACCCTGAGCTTAACAAGGCACTATTTGGGTTCAGGCTAGCGGAAACTTCAGGTAAAGATAAACCTAACATTTTAGCCAGCAACGGCGCTACACTCTGCTGGCGGAGCGGTGGCATTAATTCAGTTAATGCAAAGAGTAGTGGATCCGATTTTTGCATTACCACATAAGCCAGCAGCTGTTGCTCGGTGTCATTTAAGCCCACCATCGTTGCTAAGGAGGCTAGGTTATGCTGCAGCGTTGGCGGTAACATCGGCGCTTTTTGTTGTTCTAGTTCAGCTAAACGCTTGGTGATCAGCTGTTCTAACTGCTTAGGTGAAAGCTGTTTAACCGCGCTAGCTAGACCAAGCTTATCGCTAAGCTCGACGCCTAATGCGAATAAATCATGGAGCTCCGAACAAAGCCGCTGTTGAACTAAAAAACGATAGCCCCAAAGCAGGCAAATAGCCGGTGTATCGGTTGGCGCAATTAACGCTTGATAAGAAAGTCGATTGCGCTGCTGAGCCGTTTGCTCTACGGCTGCCGACGGGTGACGTTTTGCTATTGCCATGCTGCTTACTCCTAACGCTGTTATGAAGACAGCGTTATTATCCGGTGGCAGCACGACAGCATAGGTCGCTACAAGGCATTTTCAGCAAAAAACGCCTAAAATATCAAAACGCGTAACCGATAGCTGATAAAATGGTAACGCGTTACCATTTAAAGGACTCTTATTATGATTTAGCAGCCTTGTTGCCATTTGCAATTGGCTTAGCGCAGATTATGATGGCTTGGTTGTTAGCATTGTTATCACTGATCTTTTCTTAGCACGGAGGCACCATGTCTGCAGCAGCATCAAACAAAACGTTAAGTCGGCAATGGGAGTTATTGGATATTCTGCCCACGCGCCAGCCAGGCATGAGCGTTACCGATCTTTATCAAAAGCTGCTGGATAACGGTTTTACCATGACCCGCCGCACCGTTGAGCGTGATTTAGAAGCCTTGTCTAACGCTTTCCCGCTGCTATGTGATACATACGACGGTGTGCAGCACTGGCGCTGGATGGACAGTAAAAAGAACGCCTTACCTGGGATGACGGTGGCCGAAGCCATGATGCTGGAGATTGTAGAGGGCACCTTGAGAACCATGTTGCCTGCTGCTTTGTTTGAAAGCTTGGATAGGCGTTTTAGCCAAGCTAAGCTAAAAATGCAAACCTTGGGCGATTCGAATAATAACAGCCTATTGGCTGATAAAATTGCCGTAGTGTCACCCTCACTGCCACTGACGCCCCCAACAGTGAATGTTGCGTTTTATGACACGGTACAACAGGCACTGACAGCGGGTAAACAGCTAGCTGCAATGTATACACCGATGCATGATCAACAACAAAAAGCCTATACGCTTAACCCCCTTGGCTTGGTACAACGTGGCCATATTAGCTATTTAGTCGCCACTGTAGCTGATTACAGCGATGAGTTGTTATTTGCCCTGCACCGCTTTACCGACTTACAGCTAACGGCGACAAAATCGAAAATTCCAGCAAATTTTGTGTTAGCCGATTATGTCACTCAAGGTGCTATGCAGTTTGGCAGTAGTAAGCCCATTTCGTTTATGGCGCGGGTTGCACCTTATTTAAGCCGCATTTTAACTGAAGCCCCTATCGCCAATGATATGACATTAACCCCAATGCAAGATGGTTGGTATGAATTAACCGCTACCGTATTTGATGGTTGGCAGTTGCAATGGTGGATTTTATCGCACTCTCGTGCCATTGAAGTCATAGCGCCAGCAGACTTGCGGCAAGAAATTATTGAAAAGCTGACCGAAGCAACCGCGCTTTATCAAACCAAAAATGCGTAACGGTTTAGTCGGTTTGGGGAAACAGCTAAAGTAGTTAAAGGAAAAAGCTAAAGCAGTTAAAGAAAAAAGCCTGGCGACTAACCAGGCTTTTTAGTTAAGCGTATTTGTAAGTGGCAAGTCCGGCTTCGCCTAGTTGCAACCACTGTAGTTCGACATTGCCGTTTTGAATTATGAGGCGTCCCTCACGGTTTGGTTTAATGCGCTTATGCTTTCGTTCGGCCACCAGTGTGTCTAACATTTCCAATAAAGCGTTTTTAACGCCGCATTGTTTTAACAGGGCTTGGGTTTGGGGATCAAACTGCCAAGCGGTGGCGGTAAGTTGCTCTGAGTCAGCCTCAGCAATAAAGACTAACTCTCCATTGCATTGTTTTAATAAAGGAAAATTATATTGCACTGCATCCAGGCACTGCTTTTCAAGCTCAAGTATATTGTTATCCATAAGAAGGCTCCTGCTGTTCTCAATTTGAGTGTAGCCAGCTTAACGGCAAAATTCTAGTCGGAGCAGTTGCTTCTTTTTAGCAACTTGCTCCGCTTGGTTAGCATTAATTTGGCTGTTTGTCGCTATGCCGTTCAAACCATTCAATAATACGTTTTAGGCGTTCAACCAGATTTATTGGTGTGCCATTTCTGGATAAACTGTGACTCTCGCCTTGAAATACCACCATTTCAACCGGCACCTTGTTGGCTTTTAGGGCATAAAACCATTCTTCGCCTTGACCAATGGGGGTAATTTGATCATCAGTGCTGTGAATAATCAAGGTTGGCGTTTTTACCTTATCGGCATATTTCAGGGGTGAGCGCCCCCAGTACAGATCGTAATTTTGCCAAATGGTACCTTTAAACTCGCGCTGCATGGCGTTAGGTGGGTATTCTTGAGTACCCGCTTCTGAGATCCAATTACTGACACTGCGCTGGGTAACGGCCGCTTTAAAGCGATCGGTTTGGGTAGTGATCCAGTTAGTTAAAAAGCCACCATGGCTGCCACCAGTAATAAATAAACGGGAGCTATCTAGCCAATCGTGCTGCTTTAATACATGGTCTAGCACCGCGATATTATCCCGATAATCCACACCACCATAGTCAGCATGTACGGCGTTTTGATGGGCAAAGCCATAGCCCGTGCTGCCACGATAATTGGTAAACACCACGGCATAGCCTGCGGCCGCGAGCATTTGAAATTCATGAAACCATTGTTGGCCCCACATGCCACCTGGGCCACCTTTAATATTTAACACCACAGGATAAGACTGCCCCGCTTGCCAGCCCACTGGCTTCATAAAAAAGCCTTGGCTTTGGCCTTGCTCATGGCTAAACCAAAAGCTTTCAAGCGGCTGTAGGGTGCGCTCGGCAAGTAAGGCTTGATTAAACTGGGTTAATTGCTGCGGTGCTTTGTTGCCATCTTGAAACCATACCTCGGGCAGGTTTAATTCGTTTTGCCACAGATAGCTAAGCTTTTTGCCATTGGCTGATACACTCAGGTTGCCCGCGCTGCCTTGCTCACTTAAGCGAACTCGCTGCTGGTCACGGCGTAAATCCAGCTCAAAAATCGGTCGGCTACCATGCTGTTCAGCACTGACTAACAAACGATCATTGCTTAACCAGTGCACACTGTTAGCAGTGCGATCCCAGTCGGCAGCCACCACGCGGTTACTGGCATCAGCAAGTTTGTGCAATACTAGCTGCTGTGGCGTAAAATAATCGGCTTGATAGGTATAAATAATGTATTGGCCATTAGGCGACCATACTGGATCTGCGGCGTAGCCTGTTAAAGTAGCCAGTTCAGTCACGTTGTTACTGGCTAAATCATACAAATACAAGGCTTGCTGCATGCTGCCTTCTAAGGCATCGCTGCTGCGATCAGAGGCAAATACAATTTGTTTGCCATCAGGCGAGTACT
>CAZNXI010000061.1:0-9932 GCA_964577005.1 uncultured Rheinheimera sp. | reverse complement strand
CATGCCAACGGGCATCCCCCGTTAATTTGGTTAGTTGCTGTTTGGCAATATCGATTAACCATAAACCAGAGCGATAATCATCTAAATAACCACCGCCATCGCTTTTGTAGATGGCATTACGGATCACCACTATGTCCGGTTTAGCTTGCTCAGTTTCTGCTTCGGCTTGATTGGGACCGTCTAGCTTGGGGTCAACATCTAGCGTTAATAACAGCGTGTTTCCCGTGGGCGACCAGCTAAAGTCACCAATACTGGCTTGGGCTAACTGAGTGAGTGGTTTGGCCTCACCACCCGCTAGCGGTAACAAAAACAGCTGTTGGCCGTCATCTCGACCCGATAAGAAAGCCAAATGTTGGCCATCGGGAGACCATCGTGGTCGGCGATCGCTATTGGTAAAAGTTAGCTGACGTGCTGGGCTTTTGCCGTCGGTAGCCACCAAAAACAGGTTGTTTTGCCGCTTACGTTTGTCTTCGGCAATAGTGGTGTGCACAAAAGCGACCTGTTTGCCATTCGGGGCAATTTGCGGATCGGCAACAAACACAAAGTTATAGTAATCCTCCGGCTGCAAGCCCTTTGGTGCTGCAGAGCTTGACACGCTGTAGCAAAACAACACTAGTAGCAGTAAACGCCATATCATAAATGCGATCTCCATTAAGTTAGTCTGCGTATTGAAACCAATATATCGCTACTCTACAAGAGAAAACCGCTCAATGGATTAATACGAGAGGTTAATAAATACAAAATACCTGCTAAGCCTCTGGCACATTATATGGCGTTAAGCTAGCATTCAGGCATTGCAGTCGCTTTGGGTGACCAAGACACCCTAATCTTGGATGGAGTTAGCATGAAATTTTCTACATTTTCTGCATTTAAAAGTGCCTTGTTGGTCACTGTAGCTAGCGCCTTATTTCCTATTAATGCTGTAGCACAATACAGCCCGCAATTTTTTGATAACTGGACGGATGTTGTTCGAACAAAAGCCTTTAGCGATAGCCAGGGGGTGTTCGAGAATATGATGACAGTAAGGCGCTGGATCTTAACCCGCTCTGAGCATTGTGCCGACCTTAACCGCCATGTTTTGTTCGATATGCGGGGTAATTTTCTGGATTATATTGAAGATGCCGCCGACTCTTCACAAACTCAGCAAAGAATTAATCAAACACGGCAATCTCTGGCTAAAGAGGGGCGAGTTCATGCTTGGGTAAAAGGCAGTCCTAATAATATTGGTTACCCTTTTGCTATCCGCTGCCACCAACCTAATGTTGATTTAAATTTGGCAATTGCTCGTTACCTAGGCCAGCATCCAGAGGGTCGCTTATCCGGTAACTGGGATGGTATCAGAGTGGGTACGCCGAAAAATCAGGCCTCGTTACATGATGTGTTACAAACGGTGTACAAGCGTCGAGTGCAGCAAAAACGTATCACGTTACCACCGGACTTATTACCTGATCTCGCAGGGATGTTAGTCATTGAAAGTGGCGGTGTGCGCGAAGCACGTTCGAAAGCCAATGCACGAGGCATTTTGCAATTAATGCCGCAAGCCCTAAAAGATTGTAAAATTCCAGCCAATCGTCAGCTGCATCGTATTGCACAAGTCGATTGTGCTTTATGGTTGTTTGAACGCAATCATAAGATGCTTGAACCGGTGTTTCTGGCAAAATTTGGGCATTTGCCTAAAGAAAAACGCGATCAAGTGTATCGTTTATTGTTGATTCAAGCCTATCACGGCGGCCCAGGTCGGGTTCGCTCTTTATTTTTAGATGAAGAACTGAATCAAGCGGCCAGTTATTTTGCGGCCAACCATGACAAGTTTAGTGCGGGCGATATTGCTTTTGGGATGGTTTTTCATAACCTTGGTCGAAATCGCCTTGGCTTAGCATCCTTGTATTACACCGCTGATATTCGCGTTGCTCAGCAATTACTGGCACACAAAAAATCCAATCAAGCTCAAACTGGTCAGAAAACGGCTTATAAAACCAACCAGAAAGTTGTTCGAGTGAGTCCCGCACCTTAGGAACTGCTGTCTTTGTATTCGCATGAGCGTGGCTCATGCGATGCTTTTTCTTCACCCAGTCTCTGCAACCTTACTACTCTAACTTTCGGCCTATGCAAAAATAACGTCGCCCCCTACCAATAATAGTATTTATCATATAATATTGCATTAAATGTTCATTTACTGTGCTTTGCCGTTGCGCCTACCCGATGCCAATTAAAGCCTGCTTACTAGTTTTCGGAGTTCCAAATGGATGATTTAGAGTTTACCCACCGTAGGCGAAACCCGTTAAACGGTGATTGGGTTTTAGTATCACCCCATCGAAATAACCGACCTTGGTTAGGTGCAACTGAAGCTACAGTTGTAGATTCATTACCTAAGCATGATGCCAATTGCCCTTTATGCCCAGCTAATACTCGCGCGAATGGCGAGCAAAATCCGCAGTATACTCACACTCACGTGTTTACCAACGATTTTGGTGCCCTTACCGAGCAAGCAGCAAGCGAGTCTGAGGCTGAGGCTGATCCACTGTTTACGCATCAGCACGCGACAGGTGAGTGTCGGGTAATTTGTTTTTCACCTGAGCATAATAAAACGCTGCCTGAGTTAAGCCTTGATGAGCTAGTTGCAGTAGTTGATACCTGGCGCAGCCAATACTGTGAGCTCGCCAAAAAATATAAGTGTATTCATATATTTGAAAATAAAGGCGCCATTATGGGCTGTTCGCAGCCCCATCCACATGGCCAAATCTGGGCACATAACCATCTCTCGACTGAAATTGCCACCGAGGATATTTCCCAAGCGGAATACTATGCCCAACATGGCCGCGCGTTACTGGCTGATTATGCAAAACGCGAGCTCGCCAGCAAAACACGGGTGGTTTTTGCCAATCAACATTGGTTGGTGGTGGTGCCCTTTTGGGCTGCTTGGCCGTTTGAAACCTTATTAATCGCTTTAGATGACGTGCAAGATTTTTCGCAACTGGATAGCCAGCAGTCGTTGGCCTTGGCCGAAGCATTAAAAGTATTAACCACGAAGTATGACAATATTTTTAACTGTAGCTTTGCTTATTCGATGGGCTGGCACAATGCCCCTGTAGCTGAAAATCAACAACATTGGCGCTTACATGCGCATTTTTATCCGCCCCTGCTGCGCTCTGCCACGGTAAAAAAACATATGGTGGGCTATGAAATGCTGGCTGAAAGCCAACGCGATCTTACTGCAGAAACCGCTGCCAAAATTTTACAGGCGGCCAGTGCTGAACATTATAAAAAAAACAATAACTAAGGGTAGCCGATGATGGATTTGAAGCCGTTTCAAGAAAATTTTTATGAAATTTATAAAGTGCAAGCAACGGGGATCGCCTCTGCGCCAGGCCGAGTTAACTTAATAGGTGAACATACCGATTACAACGCCGGTTTTGTCTTGCCTTGCGCATTAAATTTTAAAACTCAGGTATTGTTTCGCGCTAGAACCGATCAGCGGGTTACGGTGCGTTCGCTAAGCTACCCAGGCGAGTCCGATCAGTTTGATGTTAGCCAGCCCATTGTTAAAGGAAAGTCGCAATGGGGTAATTATGTACGGGCGGTAGCTTACGTTTTACAGCAAGCTGGACATGTTTTATCGGGCGCAGATTTACTGATCGACAGTGATGTACCCCAAGGTGCCGGCTTGTCATCATCCGCTGCATTAGAGCTGGCCATCGGCGGTATGTTTAATGCGTTAAGTCAACTTAATCTCTCCGCCACTGAACTGGCGTTGCTAGGACAACGTGCTGAAAATGAATTTATGGATTGTCAGTGCGGTATTATGGATCAACTCATTTCGGCCAAAGGCGCGGCAGATCACGCTTTGTTGATTGATTGCCTGGATTTACATACCGAGTTGGTACCGTTACCAGATGATTTAGCGGTGGTGATTATTAACTCTAACTACCCGAGAAAGTTAGTAGATAGTGAGTATAACCAACGCCGTGCAGCTTGCGAAGCGGCAGCGTCTAAACTTGGGGTTGCGTCGTTGCGCCATGCAACGCTTGAGATGGTCAATGCCAATACGAGTTTAACTGCAACTGAGCAAAAACGCGCCCGGCATGTCGTGACGGAAAACGCCCGTGTTATCGATGCGGTTGCCGCCCTTAAAAAGGCCGATCTCGCCGCGTTAAGCCAGCTGATGGCGGAATCTCATCAGTCGTTACATCTTGATTATGAAGTTACCGTGCCGGCCACTGATACCTTAGTCAGGTTAAGCCAAGCCGTTTTAGGGAATGAAGGCGGTGCTAGAATGACTGGCGGCGGTTTTGGTGGCGCTATTGTCTGTATCTGTTTACCAGAAGCCGTACCACGTTTACGCGAGCAAGTATTACCGGCTTATACCGCACAATGTGGCTTAAGTGCGGATCTGTATGTTTGCCAAGCAGGCCAAGGTTTGACCGTCAGCTATTTTTAATCTTTCGCAGGAGCACCATGATGCAAACGCCAGTTATTTTAACGCTAGTCACTTCGCTTAGCCTAGCAAGTCTTGGACTCACCGCGAATACACCGACAGCCGAAACCTTATATGCGCCCCTCCCTGCTGCCGTATTGCCGAAACTGGCTACGCCCGGCCAGTATGCAGTGGGGGTAAGCACTATTACCGTGACCAATCCCCAGCAGCTGAATATTAGTACTCAGCAATTGGCAGATAGACCACTTACCTTAGAGGTTTGGTATCCAGCTTCACCAACAGCACAAAGCGCGCCAGCCATTTATGTTAACCAAACTCGGACAGGCGTGCCCTTTGCCATTCAAGGCAAAGCGGTGAGAGACAGCCAGCATATTACCGAACAGCGTTTTCCATTAGTGGTGTTGTCCCATGGTTACACCGGTTATCGCACCATTATGTATTACCTAGGCGAACATCTGGCCTCTCATGGCTATGTGGTTGCCGCCATCGATCACACCGATTCGACCCACGCAGAAGTGGATATCGTGAAGGCGCCTTTTGCGGGCTTTCTTAGCACCTTATTTAATCGCTCACGCGATCAACAGTTTGTTCTGGACTATTTTAGACAGGCATCTTCAACGCTAAGTCAAAGTGTTAATACCAACCAAGCGGCGGTTATCGGCTTTTCAATGGGGGGCTTTGGTGCAATTAATACCGTTGGCGGTTGTTATCAATTTGCACCAGCGCAAATTACCGCCTTTACCGGTGTCACCGATCCTGCCATCCAAGCTGCCTTAGCTGAACGACTTAATAGCTGTGCCGCGGGGCAATACACGGATGTTAAAGTAGATGCTGCTTGGCAAGCGGCGATCGCCATTGCGCCTTGGGGTGGACAACACCAATTATTTAATCAAAGCAAACTGGCTGAGATAACGACCCCCATGCTATATCTCGCTGGCGATTTGGACGATATTTCTGGCTATGCTGGCATGCAGTGGCTATATGAAAATACCGGCAGCAAGGCGAAATACTTTTTAACCTTTCATCATGCCCGACATAATATTGCGCCGCATCCTGCACCTACAGCCGCCATGAGCAATGAGCTAGATATTGGCACCTATCACGAAGGAAGTTGGTCTATTCCAACGATCAATGCCATTAACAAACATTTTAGTTTGGCGATGCTAGATTGTCATGTTAAGCAAGTAGCTGCACAGTGCCAGTATCTGCAATTACCGGCATCGATCACGACAGAGACCGGCGCTGATAGCGGCTGGCTGGGGTTTCCAAGCCGCTTTGCCACAGGCTTATCCTGGCAATTTAAATCTTAAAGATGTTAGGGGGCTGCTGCGTTAACTAAAAAGCGTTGTGGGTAATGTCACCAGAGGCTCTGCTAATCCCTGTAGATCTTGGATCTGATAAATAAACAGATTACCGGCCTCTGGCTCTGCTTGTTTTTGTTCCGCAGTTAAGCCGACATTAGAGGTAGTGACAAAGAGCAAATTATTAGCAACGCCGCCAATGGCCACACTAGAGGGTTGTGACACGGGTAAAGGCAAACTAAAAACGGCTTGGCCATGTACATCATACCTGACGACCTCTCCTGCGCCCCAGTGCGCACACCAAACATAAGCTTGTGCATCCACAATGGCACCATCAGGGAAAGCATTCTCTGGTGTTACGGCAAAAACCTGACCTTGTGAGAGTGCACCGCTAGCCACGTCAAAAGCATACTGTGTTATGCAATGCTTAGCGGAGTCGGCGTGGTACATTATCTTGCCATCAGGGCTCCAGCATAAACCATTAGAAATCGTGATCTCTTGTAGTCGACTAATGGCTCGCAGCTGCTCATCCAGTTGGTACAACTCCCCTGCTGTGTGCGCTTGCTTGCTGTCTTCTACCATAGTACCGGCCCAAAAACGCCCCTGTCGATCCGCGCGGCCATCATTAAATCGTAATCCAATCATATTGCTCGGTTTAAACAGCCATTTAGTGGCATGAGTCTCTGGATGATACAGCGCAATACCTGAGGCAAAGGCCGCAATAATCAGATAGGGACAGTTGGGTGTTGGCGCTAAGAATGCAAAACTGCCTATACGCTCGGGTAATGGATAGCGTTGTAATACAGCCTGTGTCGGGCAATAACTTAGCAATTGCGCTTGTTCAATATCAATCCAATAGACTTTGTTGTCTTGCGCATGCCAGAGGGCATTTTCACCAAGGGTATTGTGGCAAGGTACCACGGTTATTAACTGCGCTTGAAGAGAATCAGGCATCATATTTCTCAGCTAAGGCTTGATTAAGTGAACCACATAGTACCATCATTCAAAATACGTTGCTGAAGGCAGTAGTGCTTTTCGACAGACCGCAAAATTTGGTTGCCAAATGGCTCGATACACGGCAATCTAGTCATATTATATGATAAATAGGGTTTTATGATGTCTACTTATTTACTTGCTATTGATCAAGGTACAACCAGTTCTCGTGCCGTGTTATTTGATACCAAAGGCCAGCTGTTAGCCAGTGAAAGTGAAAGTTTTACCCAGCATTATCCAGACAATGGCTGGGTTGAGCATGCACCAACAGATCTTTGGCAAACGGTACTGCACTGCTGTCAGCGCCTGTTGACTAATAACAATATTAACGCCTCGCAAATCGCCGCCTTAGGTATTACCAATCAACGAGAAACCACGCTGGTTTGGCATAAAAAAACCGGTATACCACTTTACAATGCAATAGTCTGGCAAGACCGACGTACCGCAGCCTTTTGCGAAAGTCTGGCCAGCCCTGAGATTAATCAATTACTGACTGATAAAACAGGGTTGTTGCTTGATCCCTATTTCTCTGCCACCAAAATTCGTTGGATCCTCGATAATGTAGAACACGCTCGCGAACTGGCTGAGCAAGGTGAGCTGGCATTTGGCACGGTAGACAGTTATCTGTTATGGCAATTGACCGGCGGTAAAGTGCATGCCACCGATGCCACCAACGCTTCTAGAACCTTATTATTTAATATCCATACCCAAGAATGGGATGCGGAACTATTGGCGTTATTTGCGATACCGGCCAGTATGCTGCCGCAGGTACTGGATAGTTCGGCTTATTTTGGCGAAACCGATCCGGCTTTATTTGGTGCCAGCATTACCATTGGCGGGATGGCCGGCGATCAACAAGCGGCCTTAGTGGGGCATGCGTGCTTTGAGCAAGGCATGGCGAAAAGCACTTACGGTACCGGCTGCTTTTTGATGCTTAATACCGGTAAAACGGCATTAAAATCGAACAATCGTTTACTAACGACTGTCGCCTACCGCTTAAATGGCATACCCACTTATGCTATTGAAGGCAGTATCTTTATGGCTGGGGCCACCATGCAATGGATTGTTGAAGGGTTAAAACTGCTGCGCCATGCTGGAGAAAGCGAAGCAATAGTGCAACATGTGCCTGTAGATCATGGGGTATTTCTAGTGCCCTCTTTTACTGGTCTTGGCGCACCTTATTGGGACGCGAATGCTCGTGGCGCGATTTTGGGGCTAACTCGGGATTCCGGTATCGATACCATCGTTGCGGCAGCGCTGCAATCGGTTGGCTACCAAACGAAAGATTTACAAAAAGCCATGGAAAAGGATGGTTTAAGACCGACGGTGCTCAGAGTAGATGGCGGGATGGTGAAAAACAATTGGGTGCTTAGTTTTCTCGCTGATATTCTTGGGGCTGTGGTTGAGCGCCCAAGCATAACCGAAACGACCTCTTTAGGGGCCGCTTATCTGGCCGGTTTACACTGCGGGGTGTTTAGCTCCACAGCACAATTGGCGGAACTATGGGAATGTGAAAGACGGTTTGAACCTAAAATGGATAGCGTCACGCGCAATAATTTGTATACAAAATGGCTGCATGCTGTCGCTCAAGTCAGATTAAGTAATACACCAAATACTCTTTAATAGTGATCCACAATCAATTTAATATCATATATACTATTTGTATGATAATTACTACGTAGGAGTAAGTTGGAATGCAAGTCGATCTGGTGGTGATAGGCGGTGGGGTTAACGGCGCGGGCATTGCACATGATGCGGCAGGCCGCGGCTTAAAAGTCCTGTTATGCGAACAACATGATCTTGCGGCTGCCACCTCTTCCAACAGTAGTAAGTTGATACATGGCGGTTTACGCTATTTAGAGCAGTATGAATTCCGTCTAGTAAAAGAAGCCCTTGCCGAACGTGAGGTGTTGTTAAAAAGCGCGCCGCATATTATGTGGCCCCTCACCTTTCGCTTACCACATCAACCGCATTTACGCCCAGTCTGGATGATTAGGTTGGGCTTATTTATGTACGATCATCTTGCCAAACGAGAAAAACTGCATGGTTCTAGAAAAATCCGTTTTGATGAATCAAGCCCACTGGTTTCAGATATCACCGTAGGTTTTGAATATGCCGATGGCTGGGTCGATGATGCGAGATTGGTTGTTTTAAACGCCATGGCGGCGCAAAGGCAAGGCGCGATCATTGCGACCCATACGCGTTGCATTAAAGCAGAGCGCTTGAGCAGCAGTTGGAAAGTTACTTTACAAAACCTACTGACGAATGAGCAGTATGATGTTGAAAGCAAAGGTATTATCAATGCCGCTGGACCTTGGGTTAGCCAGTTATTTGCTGACACCTTTGCCGAAGCTAGCCCGCAACATATTCGCTTAGTCAAAGGCAGCCATATTGTGGTGCCACGGATCCACAATCAACCGCAGGCCTACATTTTACAAAATAATGATAAGCGAATTGTGTTTGTTATTCCCTATGAAGATAATTTTTCCTTAATAGGCACAACCGACGTTGAGTACACTGGCGATCCTCTTAAAGCAAGCATTAGCGCAGAAGAAATTGATTACTTGATCGAGATTACCAATAACTACTTTAACAAGTCGATTTGCAAAGACGACATTGTGCATAGTTTTTCGGGGGTACGCCCCCTACTCGACGATGAATCAGCCTCGGCACAGAGCGTTACGCGGGATTATAAGCTGGAGTTATCTACCACAACGAATGGCCTGCCCTTACTATCGGTATTCGGCGGCAAAATTACCACTTACCGTAAGCTTGCTGCTTCTGTGGTGGATAAGATTGCGCCATTTTACCCCGGACTGGGTACGAGTTTAACCGCGGCTAAACCTTTACCGGGAGGCGACTTTACCGATCAGGCTAGCTTTTGTGCAGAGTTAAAGCTGAAGTACCCTTGGTTACCGGCAAAGTTAGCACAACGTTTTGCCAGAACCTATGGCACCCTTAGCTACACGCTACTGAGCCATGCCAGCAGTATGGCCGATCTTGGCCGTCAGTTTAATCAGGAACTTTGGCAAGCAGAAGTAGATTATTTAGTTGAATATGAATGGGTGAGAACGGCCGAGGATCTGCTTTGGCGTAGAACGAAACTTGGCTTAGTCACAACCGCTGCAGAGACTGACACCTTAACTGACTATTTGTGTACTCATCCTAAGCTTAATAAACAGTCTGTAGCAGCTGATATCAGC
>CAZNXI010000060.1:0-14898 GCA_964577005.1 uncultured Rheinheimera sp. | reverse complement strand
AGCGAGACACCGCAGGCATTAAAGTTACGCCCAGCTAATTCGGGGCGATGAGCGGTAGCAGACGCGGGCATTTGCGCACCATAGACATGAGAGTAATTTACCCCCGCCTGTTCAAATACGCTGCCTGCAGTCAATACTCTACTACGGCCTCCACCGCCTTCCGCCCGTTGCCAGGCATCTTCTATAAAGTGTGCGCCACCATCAGCTTGCTCTAACTGCTGGCAAATGCTGTCCTGCAATGCCATAAGAAAGGCTTGCACCTGCTGCAATTGTTCTGAATACTTTGCCATCTTAACTCCCGAAAACTTCCAGCCTATGCATGCAGACAGTACCAAAGGTTAATAACTTATTAAAACCGCAAGACGAATTTCTCTAACCTACCCCTGATACCAAAGCATAAACACTAAACGATTTATTCATAACCCGATGAGCGTTATAATAACCCTTTAAACTTTCGACTTCATCAAGTTCACAAAGGAAACCACTATGCAGGTTGGTATTATCATGGGTTCAACGTCAGATTGGCCTACCATGAAACATGCAGCAGATATGCTGGAGCGTTTTGGCATTGCCTATGAAACAAAAGTGGTTTCAGCTCATCGCACACCACAGTTATTAGCCGATTACGCCTCAGCTGCCGCCGCGCGTGGTTTAAAAGTGATTATTGCCGGCGCAGGTGGTGCAGCACATTTACCTGGCATGGCAGCTGCTTTTACCAGCTTACCTGTTTTAGGCGTACCCGTACAATCTAAAGCCTTAAAGGGCTTAGACTCGCTACTTTCCATTGTGCAGATGCCTAAAGGTGTTGCCGTTGGCACCCTTGCTATTGGCGATGCCGGTGCCGCGAATGCAGGCTTGCTTGCCGCACAAATTCTAGCAACCAGTAATGCTGACTTATTAAAACAAATTGATGCGTTCCGCGCTGCACAAACTGAAATGGTGTTAAGCCAGCCCGATCCGTCACAGGTAACACTATGAATGTCTTAGTACTCGGTGCTGGGCAACTGGCCAGAATGATGGCACTGGCCGGTGCGCCGCTGAATATCAATATCAGTGCCTACGATGTGAATACGGATAATATTGTCCACCCTCTAACTCAGGCGCAACTTGGTAGTGGCTTAGCGCAAGCGCTAGCGGCAGCCGATGTAGTGACCGCTGAATTTGAACATATCCCGCTACCGATATTAGAGCAGTGCCAGCAAAGTGGTAAATTTTTACCCGGCGCGGAAGCCATCAAGGCAGGCGGCGATCGGCGGATCGAAAAAGCCTTGTTGGAGCGCGCCGGTGTTGCCAGTGCGGCTTATCGCATTATTGACTCAGAAACGGATTACAACACTGCCATTGCAGAGCTTGGCTTACCTTTAGTGTTTAAAAGCGCACTGGCTGGCTACGATGGCAAAGGTCAGTGGCGTTTAAAAACCGCAGCCGATACCAAAGCGGTTTGGCAACAAATAGCCGCATTTCTTGCAGCAGATAGCAAGCAAGCCATCGTTGCTGAACAGTTTATTCGCTTTGAGCGCGAAGTGTCTTTAGTGGGTGCGCGCAGTAACAATGGCGAAGTCAAAGTTTACCCGCTAACTGAGAACCATCATGTCAATGGCGTACTCAGTGTGTCGTTAGCACGCCCAGTTACACAGCCATTGCAGCAGCAAGCAGAACAGATGTTTGCCGCAGTAGCTAATAGCCTTAACTATGTGGGTGTGCTGGCGATTGAGTTTTTTGAGGTTGACGGACACCTGCTGGTTAATGAAATCGCGCCAAGAGTGCATAACTCTGGCCATTGGACGCAGCAAGGTGCCGACTGCTGTCAGTTTGCTAATCATTTACGGGCAGTCTGTGGTTTACCTTTAGGTAGCACAGCGTTAGTTCGGCCTACTTTGATGGTAAATATCTTAGGTGAAGATCAAGTACCAGCCAGCATACTGACACTGCCCGCCTTAGGATTGCATTGGTACGGCAAAACTAAAAGAGCCGGTCGCAAAATGGGGCATATCAATCTGTCAGCCCATAGCAACGCAGAGCTTAAAACCTTATTTGCGAAGTTGATTGATCAGCTGCCAGCTAGCGCCTTTCCTGAATTGGCGCAAATGCTAGAACGCATTTAAGCAACACTGAATAAAACCAGATAAAGATGCAGTAAGCTACTGCATCTTTTGCTCAATTAGCATCCGTCAGCTAGCGTCGAAACTGACTGTTTACGCTGACAGGCTTTCGCCGCACAGTATATTCCCGATTTTTTCTGTACTAATAATGGAAAAGCACAGTGTTCGCATGTACCCGCTATCGGTGCATCGTTTAATAAGAACTTACAATCCGGATACTGATCGCAACCCCAAAAGGTTTTGCCATATTTACTCAAACGCTCCGTAAGGCGGCCTTTTTCACATTTAGGGCATGGCACTGTATTCGCCGTTTCTGGCTCATCATGCACAATAAAATGACACTTTGGATAATTAGTGCAGCCAATAAACATACCGTAACGGCCATTTTTAACCGCCAGTGGCGAGGTGCACTCTGGACAGGCTTCCTGCTCTAACACTTTCACTATCGTATTTTCATGTTGGTGCAATGCTTTAATATATTCACACTTAGGATATGCGCTGCAACCGATAAAGGGACCAGTCTTACCACTGCGAATAACCAAAGGTTGCTGGCATAAAGGGCAAGGTTCGGAATGTTCTTTCAAGGAAAAAAGTGGAGAATGATCTGTCATGGTCGCGCCAATACCTTTGCTTGCAGTTAGCCAAAGTTTAAGTTTTGCAGATCGGTAATACTTATTCCCCACCTGCAAAACTTATTATCTCTGAGCCAACCCTGTTAGGTTTAATTAAAATCTAAGCGCAAAGTGTTAAACATAACGCAATATAGACTTACGTTGAAACCAAGGTTGATCTCCACTAATGCAGAGGACCTTCAGGTTCATCAAATAACAAATCTTCCATTTGGGCATAGGCATTTTCACGGCCTGGTACATTAAATAATACCATTAACACCACCCATTTCAGATCTTCAAGGCTAATACTATTTCCGTCTAAATCCATCACGCGGTCAATAACCATCTCACGCGTAGTCGCGTCTAGCACATTAATTTGCTCTAAGAACATCAGGAAGCCCTGACCTTCTGTATCAATTTTCCGGTACTCTTCAACGGTAAGAATACGCGTTGCGTTGCTGGTTGCTTTAGATAAATATGGCTTGGTTTGATTTTCCTGTAACGCCGATAAACGATCTAACCATTTCAGCGCACGGAAAATGTCTGCATCATGAAAACCGGCTTTACTGAGCTCTTTCGTCAGATCCGCATGATTTACATAGATATCAGCTTCATTGTGAATGTAATTTTCGAACAGATAAACGAGGATATCAAACATAATCAGGTACCCCTCACTCTAATGTAACCACCAGGAACTGCAGCAACCTTACCGGCTAATTCTAACTCTAGTAAGGCAATGGATACGTCTGTCACTATTATGCCAACCCGCTCAGCAAGTAAATCTACTGGTATCGGTTGTTCATCTAAGTTATCTAACAACTGTTGAATACACAAGTCTACTATAGCATTTATTTCAGAGGCTTGTGCTAAGCCATTGTCGGCAAATAACGCCCGCTCTTCAAGAATATCGGCCACACAAGTGACAAGTTTAGCGCCTTGTTGAATCAGATAGTGACATCCAGCAGCTTGCGGATTAGTAATTGCACCCGGCACCGCAAAAACTTCTCGATTATAATCCACTGCCAGATGGGCACTAATCAAAGAACCACTTTTTAATGCCGCCTCGACAACAACAGTTCCAGTACTAAGACCTACTACTATACGGTTACGTTGCGGAAAAAATTCAGCTCTGGCTCGAATATCTGGAAAATACTCCGAAATGAGGGCACCTGCTTGCACAATATGCGCTGCCAGCGGTTTATTACTGTTTGGATAAATCTGTCTTAAACCATGTCCCAACACAGCAAGGGTTTTCCCACCTGCGTCTAAGGCACCTTTATGGCATTCACTGTCAATCCCTTGCGCCATACCACTGGTAACTAACATGCCATTTTGGGTCAATTCTGCTGCCAGTTGCCGGGCAATTTTTCGCCCTGTAGGCGAAGGAGAGCGACTGCCTACCATCGCAATTTGTGGCTTTGCTAATAAAGTGGCATCACCTTTAACAAATAATACCAGCGGCGGCTGACGGGTTTCCTTCAAGAGCGGAGGATAAAGAGGGTGATCAAAGCAAATAACATGGTGATCAGAGGCTTCCGCTTGCCACGCAAGGGCCTGCTCCGCCAAAGGTTTTGCTTCGTAACAGAGTCGCTGAGCTTGCCGAGCCGTAAAGCCAATCTGTTGCAAAGTGCTAGCGGGTAGCGCGAGCAACTCCGCCAAACTCATATGCTCACTTAGCTCGCGATACCGCTGGCCACTCAGACCAATACTTGCTAAAGCAAGCCAGTGCTGCACATTCGTCATAGCACACCAGCTCCCTTGTTTTCAGGCTATAAGTTGCCTATGTAATCTCCAACTCTAACAGGTCGAGATGTTTGCGTGACAATAGCAAAACTGACTTGCTCAGACACCTTAAACACCATTAACTCGCCTACCTTTTCTTGTGGCATTGTTAATGCTTCGCCGCCAAAATCACGCATTACTTTTTGCAATTTAGTGGCATCTTCTAAATAGACTGGGCCGTTACGGCCATCCACCACACTAGGAGATTGGCGATAAATCCCTAACATATAACCAGATTTTAGATCTTGCGCACCACGATTAAGTACGACAATGTCCATTTTGGCAAATTCACGTAAATTGGAGGTTGTCGCAATAATTCGGCCTGCAACTGTCTGTTCCGGTTTACGCATCATAAATTGCGCAGGAAGTGATTGATTATCATAAGCAGGAATCACCTTGTCTCCTTGGCGAACCTCCCTGATGGCATTTAGCACTTTTAAAGAAGCAGGCACCGCC
The DNA here is from genome assembly GCA_964577005.1 of uncultured Rheinheimera sp. Classification (GTDB taxonomy): domain Bacteria; phylum Pseudomonadota; class Gammaproteobacteria; order Enterobacterales; family Alteromonadaceae; genus Alishewanella. The sequence goes on along the minus strand of CAZNXI010000060.1, from coordinate 9,947 downwards.
GCCACACTCTCTGTAGCAGCTTGTCCACTGCGAAAAGCGCGAGTGGTAGCAATTAAGTTAGTCTCAAACCCCAGTGTCTCACCGCTATCTAAATCAATGTAAGGGCGGCCCTGTCGATAAATTGCGTAACTAACCCCCTCTTGCAATACACTGTTTACGTATAAGGTGTGGGTTTCTGTCGCACTCTTAGAAGCCGTGTTACTCCCTAAAATATAGGGTAACGCATCAATCTCAACTTGAGATAAAGCTTGATCGTAAGTTAGAAACGGCCGGATGATTCCAATTGGTAAGGTTGCAATCGCATCTTCAGCTTTAAAAGTCGTTCGGCCTTGTGGTGATAAGCGCTTTACTCTTTTATTAATAGCTAAACGTGGACGACCCTGGCTGTCATAAGTTAATGACAAAACATCACCTGGGTAGATCAGATGCGGGTTGGCTATTTGGGGGTTAACTTGCCACAACTCTGGCCACAACCAAGGATGCTCAAGATAAATACCCGAGATATCCCAAAGCGTATCCCCTGGCTTAACAATATAAGTTTCAGGCGCATTAGGACGAAGTTTTAAAACATCTGCGATAACCGATGTTGTTAACCAACAAAGTGATGCCGCCAGTATCAAAGTTATTTTTTTTAGCATCCCAGCACCTTTTATACCTAACTCATTTTAATAATTACATACTAAGCTGTTATTACAGCGCAATAATGGCTAAAATTAAAACATACCACAACCAACTAATTAAAGCATATTTTGTAGGTGTTATGGCAGTATTAAAAGTATTACATTTTCCCGATGAGCGCTTACGTACCATCGCTAAGCCTGTCCCCGCAGTTACACCAGAGATAAAACAACTGGTGAGCGACATGCTGGATACAATGTACGATGAAAACGGCATCGGTTTAGCCGCAACTCAAGTTAACGTGCATTTACGGGTCGTTGTTATTGATCTTTCAGAAGAACGTAATGACCCGCTTGTGTTTATTAACCCTGAGATTATCGCACATGATGGTGAAACCAGCTATGAGGAAGGTTGCTTATCTGTGCCACAGAATTACGCTTCTGTTTCCAGAGCCAAAAATGTGACCATAAAAGCGCAGGATATTGACGGTAACTGGTTTGAACTTAACGCTGATGGTTTATTAGCGATTTGTATACAGCACGAGTTAGATCACTTAATTGGTAAACTCTTTATTGATTATTTATCGCCCTTAAAACGCGACAGAATTCGTAAAAAACTAGAGAAAGAAGCCAAACTGGCTGAGCGCCACGCGCTGTAAACAGGAATAAAAGTGACCCAACCTCTTCGTATTATCTTTGCCGGTACACCGGATTTTGCTGCCTGCCATTTGCAGGCTTTACTTGATAGCGACCATCAGGTGGTTGCAGTTTACACGCAACCCGATAGACCTGCTGGCCGTGGCCAGAAACTACAGCCTAGCCCTGTAAAACAACTGGCACTCACCCAGCAAATTCCAGTTTTTCAACCAAAATCACTTAAAAAACCCAAAGCGCAGCAAGAACTTACTGCGATTGATGCTGATTTGATGATCGTCGTCGCCTATGGCTTAATTTTACCCCAAGCCGTGTTAACCGCGCCGAGGTTGGGATGTATTAATGTGCATGGTTCTTTGCTGCCGCGTTGGCGAGGCGCAGCCCCGATACAACGCGCTATTTGGGCTGGTGATGCAGAAACAGGCATCACCATAATGCAAATGGACGAAGGTTTAGATACTGGCGCTATGTTAAGTAAATTATCCTGCCCAATCACGGCAGAAGATACCAGCGCCTCACTCTATACCAAATTAGCAAAGCTTGGACCTCAAGCATTACTGTCTGCCTTGGCTGCATTACCTGAACTGCAACAGCAGGCAGAAATACAGGATGAGTCATTAGCTAACTATGCTGAAAAACTCAACAAAGAAGAAGCTCGACTCGATTTTTCGAAAACCGCAGACGCATTAGTCCGTGAAATTAGAGCCTTTAATCCTTGGCCAGTGAGTTATGTTGAATTACCACAAGGCACCGTAAAGGTGTGGCAAGCACATGTTGTTGATACGGCAGCGACGCAAGCTGGACAAATCGTCAAAGCAGATAAAACCGGTATTTATATCGCTTGCCAGCATTACACTCTCGTGATTACCCAGTTACAACCACCAGGCAAGAAAGCCATGTCGGTAGCAGATTTCCTTAATGGTCGGTCAGACTGGCTAATACCAGGGCAACAATTATGAGCGCCCAACTTAGAGCCCTAGCCGCAGAAACTTGCTTTCAAGTGGTCGATCAAGGCAAATCACTTTCTGATGTTTTACCCAAAGCTCAGCAACAATTATATGCCGCGCCAGATAAAGCCTTGTTACAAGAGATATGTTTTGGCGTAATGCGAACCTTGCCGCAACTTGAAACCGTTTGCCAACAACTAATGAGTAAGCCCTTAATTAAACAATTGCGTCCGTTGCAATTTTTAATTTACGTCGGCATTTATCAATTACAATTTATGCGTATCCCTGATCACGCAGCCATTAGTGAAACAGTTGAAGCGGCACGTAGTTTAAAAGGTCAAAACCTGACTAAGCTGATAAATGGTGTGCTACGCAACGTGCAGCGCCAACCTGCATTATTTGATTTTTCTGCCTGCAGTGATGCCGTAAAGTTTAACCATCCAGGCTGGATAATTAGCGCCCTGCAACAGGCTTATCCTGAGCATTGGCAAACCATCTTAGCCGCAAACCAACAAAAAGCCCCACTCTGGCTACGAGTAAATCAGCAACAAATCAGCCCAATGGCATTTATGGCTGAATTAACAAAAGCAGAGATCAGCTGTAGTCAACCTTTTGCTTATTTGCCCGTTGCCATAAAACTGGAGCAGGCACGTGATGTTACCTTACTACCAGGTTATGCAGAGGGCTGGTTTTCCGTTCAAGATGCTGCAGCGCAACATGCGGCGCTCTTGTTAAATGCCCAACCAGGCGAGAAGGTACTGGATGCTTGCTGTGCACCCGGAGGCAAAACATGCCATCTGCTTGAGCAAACGCCAGCGTTATCCGTCACCGCTCTAGATCGCGATGCGAAACGTCTCGAGCGCGTTCATCAGAACCTAGACCGACTTAAACTCTCCGCGCGAGTGATTGCTGCCGATGTGCTAGATATTGACAGTTGGTGGCAAGGCGAACTATTCGATCGAATTTTATTGGATGTACCCTGCTCCGCAACGGGGGTCATTCGCCGTCATCCTGATATTCGTTGGCTGCGCAAAAAGGCCGATATTGCCCCTTTAGTGGTGTTGCAACAACAAATTTTGCAACAGGCATGGCAGCTGCTAAAACCAGGAGGCAGCTTACTATATGCAACCTGTAGTGTGCTACCCGCTGAGAATGCTGAGCAAATACAGCGTTTTCTCACTGAGCAACTCGATGCGGAATTACAGCAGTTGGCGCCAGCGAATAGCGGTGTGAGCTGGCAAATTTTACCTGGCGAGCAAGATATGGATGGCTTTTTCTTCGCATTACTTCACAAAAAGACCACAGATTAAGGCGCAATATGAAAATCATTATTCTGGGTGCTGGCCAGGTCGGTGCAACCTTAGCTGAAAACTTGGTGGGTGAGCAAAATGATATTACTATCGTTGACACCAACCTTGATAAGCTGCGCGCCCTGCAGGATCGCTTTGATCTTCAGGTCATTTACGGCCATGGTTCGCATCCGGATATTTTGCGCAAAGCTGGGGCTGAAGATGCCGATATGGTGGTGGCTGTGACCAATAGCGATGAAGTGAATATTGTCGCCTGTCAGGTGGCCTATAGTATGTTTAATACCCCACTTAAAATCGCCCGCATTCGCACCAACCAGTACCTGAAATATCGGGATGAGCTGTTTCATAAAGACGATATGCCGGTGGATCACTTTATCGCTCCCGAAGCCTTGGTTACTAACTACATCCGGCGTTTGATAGATTATCCTGGTGCTTTACAGGTGGTAGAATTTGCCGAGGGCAAAGTGAGCTTAGTGGCGGTAAGAGCCTACTATGGCGGCTTGCTCGTTGGGCATGCCTTGTCTGCGTTAAAAGAGCATATGCCGCATATTGAAACCCGAGTCGCCGCAATTTACCGACGCGGCACAGCAATTAAACCCTTAGGGACCACCATTATTGAAGCCGATGATGAAGTATTCTTTGTCGCCGCCACTAAGCATATCCGGTCAGTAATGAGCGAGCTGCAAAAGCTCGAGCGCAGCTACCGGCGCATCATGATTGCTGGCGGCGGTAATGTTGGCTTTGGTTTAGCTCGAGCCCTTGAAAAAACACACAGTGTTAAGCTAATCGAGCGCAGCAAGGAGCGGGCCGAGTTTTTATCCAGTGGCTTAGACAATACCGTGGTGTATGTTGGCGATGCTTCAGATCCAGAGCTATTAGAAGAAGAAAATATTGAGCAAATTGATGTTTTTATTGCCGTAACGAATGACGATGAAGCCAATATCATGTCAGCCATGCTCGCAAAAAGAATGGGCGCGCAAAAGACAATGGTTCTGATAAAACGTGGCGCTTATGTTGATTTGTTACAAGGTGGCGAAGTGGATATTGCCGTATCGCCACAACAAGCGACAATTTCCGCTTTGCTAACGCATATTCGTCGTGGCGACATTGTTAATGTGTACTCACTTCGTCGTGGCGCAGCAGAAGCCATAGAGGCCATCGCCCACGGCGATAGCAGCACAAGCAAAGTCGTCGGTAAAACTATAGGTGAAATCAAATTGCCTCCGGGTACTACCATTGGCGCCATCGTGAGAAGCGATGAAGTACTGATTGCGCACGACAATACCCGAATTGAAACAGATGACCATATCATTCTTTTTATGGTCGATAAGAAACATATTGTTGAAGTAGAGAAACTGTTTCAGGTGAGCGCTATTTTTATTTAATCCAGTTCATCGCTCTGATTTACGGTATGCCTGCTTTAAAAAAGGCTTGATCAGCAAGCCTTAATCCTTCCAAAAGGCTGGCGTAAACAACACCAATAAGGTGAAAATTTCTAAGCGACCAAACACCATGGCAATAATTAAGATCCATTTACTGGCATCCGGAATATTACCAAAATGCGCAGCGACCTCGCCCAAACCTGGACCAAGGTTATTTAAACAAGCTGCCGTTGCAGAAAACGCCGTAATATTATCCAGCCCAGTAAAAATCAACGCCAACATTATTACAACGAATACCAACGCATAAGCCGCAAAAAACCCCCATACTGCTTGAACAATACGATCTTCGACCGGCCGTCTGCCCAGTTTAATTGCATAAATTGCGCGTGGATGCACCAGGCGATTTAATTCACGTGCACCTTGTTTAAACAATAACAAGACGCGCACGACCTTCATCCCCCCTCCCGTAGAGCCGGCACAACCGCCAATAAAGCTGGAAAAAATCAATAAAATAGGTAAAAACAGTGGCCATGCCGCAAAGCCATCGGTTGCAAAGCCTGCGGTGGTTGAGATGGAAACAGCTTGAAAGGCCGCATGGTTTAACGCGGTTAAACCATTGTCATAAACCTTGGTATGCAGCAAGACTAAAAAGCAAATGAGGATCAGTGCAGCCTGAATACCAAGAAAGGTTTTAAACTCTGGATCGCGAAAGTAAGTACTTACACTTTTACCACGAATGACCGCAAAGTGGAGTGGAAAATTAATAGCGCTAATCAACAAGAACAACACGCAAATCATATTGATCGTTGCACTATTAAAATACCCGATACTGGCATCATAGGTTGAGAAGCCGCCAATAGCGACCGTAGAGAAAGCATGGCAAATGGCATCGAACAACGACATTCCAGCTAAATAAAAGGCTAAGGCGCACAACACCGTAATCGCCAGATAGATATACCAAAGGTGTTTAGCCGTATCGGCAATACGTGGCGTCATTTTATTGTCTTTTACTGGGCCAGGAGTTTCCGCACGATATAACTGCATTCCCCCAACGCCTAACAGCGGAAGAATGGCTACCGCCAATACGATAATCCCCATCCCCCCCAACCATTGCAGTTGTTGCCGGTAATACAGAATGGCTTTAGGTAACAACTCGATCCCGGTCAGAACAGTCGCCCCCGTCGTGGTAAGGCCAGAAAAGGCTTCAAACATGGCAGCAGCCAAATCCATATCGGGATTTTCAGCCAGTACAAAAGGAATTCCGCCTACCGCGCCCAACACTGTCCAAAATAATACGACAATGAGAAAACCATCACGTACCTTTAACTCATCTCGGTATTGCCGATTCGGATACCAGATGACAAACCCCATGGCCAAGCACAGTAAAAACGACAGGATAAAAGGTACGCCAGCACCATCTTTATACCAATAAGCCACCAGCGCGGGTGGAATCATAGTAATGCTGAAAATAGCGATCAGCATGCCTAATATGCGGATAATAGAGCGATATTGCATAGCGTCCTTTTGGGTGCGAATTAGGGTAATTGCAGTTCGCGGGTCATATTTTCATTGCGTTCACGATGCACAATAATATTGTCTTCTATACGAATGCCGCCAAAACACCGGAACGCATCGACCTTCTGCCAGTTGACTAACTTAGCTTGCGCAGTCTGTTGCAGGTCGGCTAATAGGCTATCAATGAAATACAAACCAGGCTCTATCGTAAAAACCATCGAAGGCTCGACCAGACGAGTACACCTTAAAAAGGGATGTTGTGCTGGTGCAGCAACATGAGTGCCCCGCTCATCTGACATAAAGCCACCCACATCATGTACTTGTAACCCCAAATGGTGGCCAATACCGTGCGGGAAAAAAGTGCTGCTTATACCTGACTCGATGATCGTTTCAACATTACTTTGAACAAAATCGAAATCGATTAGCACTTGAGCAATAAGTCTGTGGCTTAAAAATTGGAGATCGCTATATTTTATGCCTGGCTTTAATGCCTCCACGGTTGTCAGATGCACCTGATTTACCGCCCGAATTAGATCGGCAAACTCATCGTTAGGATTAAAACTATAAGTTCGCGTGATATCTGCCGCATAACCATGAAACTCAGCGCCTGCGTCAATTAAAAAAGAATGATGCTGAGCAGGTTTTTGCCGTTCTAACGCGGTGTAATGCAAAATTGCAGCATGGTCGTTTAAACCAATAATATTGCCGTAAGGTACTTCATTTTCAGTTTGCCCAACCGCCGCTAAATAGGCTAATTGAATATCAAACTCGCTACCACCGGCATAAAAAGCGGCAGCTGCTGCTCTATGTCCTGCGACGGCCATTTGATTAGCAATACGCATACAGGCATGTTCATAAGCGGTTTTGTAAGCGCGATGATAATGCAAGTAGTTTAATACGGGTTCAGGGTTAATTTCAGTAAAACCTAGGGCTTTGGCAACCTCTAAATATTCGCCAATGTAAGCCAAACGTGCTTTATCATAAGGTAGCAAGGTTTCTACCAAATTGGCTTTTTCCAGTAACTGAATATCAAAAAATTCAGCCCAAAACGCCTTAGGTTCATCAGGCACTTTGTGCCAAAAATCTTTTGGTCGATAAAAAATAAGTTTGGGCTTATTTACGCCATCGACCAGCAACCAGCAATGTGGGTTATCTAACACGGGCAGCCAGGCTTTGAAATGGGGATTCGCTTTGAATGGGTAATCCATATCGTCTAAAAACTTACGTTTTGCTTGACCAGAATGAATTACTAGCCCATCTAAATTTTCACGTGCCAAGACATTACGGGTACGCTGTTGTAATTCGGCAATATGTTCATGATACAGTTGCTGATAGCTCGGGTTCATAAATACCTTATTCGTTGCTGCGAGATCGGCTCGATATTAACATTATTTAGCCACAGCCCCAATCTGCATTGTCACTAAAGGGGCAAATACGTCTATAGGCTCGTTTAGTCTTATGTTGTAAATTTGGTAATACGCCATCACGGCTTTGACATATTCACGTGTTTCTCGAAAGGGTATCGTTTCAACCCAAACATCCACCGGTAACGTTTTATCCTGAGGTATCCACTGTCTTACTCGGCCAAAGCCTGCGTTATAAGCGGCAGTGGCTAAGATTAAATTACCATCATTACGGCGCATCAAATAATTCAAATAATCAGTACCGTAATCAATATTAGTAACAGGATTGTATAACGTAGCGGCTTGCACCCGTTTTTTGGCAATATAATTTGCAGTATCAGGCATAATTTGCATCAACCCTCTGGCACCCACCGGTGAATTGGCATCCGGCATAAATGAACTTTCACGCCGAGCAATTGCCATCGCCCAGCCTGAATCTACCTTGGCATGACTGGCAAAGCGTTGAATATCTTCCTTGTAAGCCAACGGAAAACGTAATTCGACATCATCCCAATACCCCGCATCTGCCAGAGTAAAAATAGCACGCTCATGCCACTCCAACTTACCTGCCAATTTTGCTGCAGCAAGTTTTTGCGGCTCGCTCGCTGAGCGCTGCAAGAAATTCCACTCTCGACGCGCTTCAGTTAACCGCCCTAACGCTAGCCACTCTTGTGCCCGTATCACGGCTGGATGTTGTTGAATCGACAATAGCTCATCCGTTGAAACCGGTACCGGGTTATGCGCCAAACTGGGAGGCAAACCTAATTTAGCGGCAGCCATAAAACCATAAAAGTGCCGACGTTGTGCGACTTCATGGAAAATATCCTTAGCAGCAGCTTGCTGTCCCTGCTCTGCAAAAGCACGTGCCAGCCAGTAACGCCAATTGATATCGGTGGCTAAATCAGCAGGAAAGTTTTCGATAATCTGTTGTACTTTTGGCCAATTGAGTTCACGTAAAGCATGCCCCACTTGCCACTGTGCTAGTGTACTATCAAGGGTAGCAGCAGGTAATTGCTGCATCCACTCATCCGTTCTATTATCGCCTTTGCTGGCCAGTGCTATGGCGAACTGCCGCTGAACATCTAAACGTTGCGCTTCTGTAAAATAGGGATCGCTGGCAAAACGTTGCCACGTTTTAAGCGCTTGATCGGGCGAGCGCCATACCAAACGTTTCAAACCATATGCCAAAATATCTCGCTCAACGACATGCTTACCGGGAAAGAACCTTGGCTGCGCAATGACCGCCGGATTAGTCCTCGTTTTTTGCCAAAGATCAGCTAAATAGCGCAGCTCTTGCGGCAATAACGTTTTGAGATAACGAATTAAACTGACATCACCCCCCTCAGCAGAAAGTTGAATGCGTCTTAGGATGTTATCTGCCGAAAGTGGCTGAGCTGCACGCCATTGACGAAACAGGGCGTCACACCCTTTTGGTTGCGACTTCCCTACTGTCCATAGTGCTTTTACTTCTGGCCAAACTTGGCTGCTATTTTCTGGCTGCAGCTTTAAACGCTGCTCTAGCGCGATGCAGGTTAACTCTGCATCTGAACTGCCAGGAAAATGTGTTAAAAATAATTCGGCTTGCTGCGCTTTCGCCAAACTCATCAACCAAGGGCGTCGTAATGGCCAATCCAACGGCGAACCTTGATAAGTATTAAGAAAAGCCTGTATCTCATTATGTGATGTTAAACGACGCAGTAACCCGCGCTGTTCAATGTAGGGTGTTAAAGGATATCCCTGTAATTGCTGCAACCAATCTTCAACTTGAGCTGGGGACGCAGAGCTTATCTGAGACTCAATTTTTAGGAAAAGCTTACGTTGTTGCACTAATTCGTCTTTATCTGCACTGAAAGCTGTGCTGCTTAGCAAGATACAACTCAACAGAAAACTCAGAATTTTCACAAGATCACTCCAAATCACACTCAGCCGGGAGAATCCCGTCTATAGTTTACTACGGCTTACACTTTGTTCGATTTTACCGGCAAAAATTCAAACACCCGTTTAAATAACTGTTGATATTTTCATAAAAGCACGACACACTGAATAAGATACCCTCATCGTACCAGTTGCGAATAACCCAAAAGCAAACGCGACCAAGGAGCATATTTATGATTCACCA